>RFJF01000763.1 GCA_003695455.1 Chloroflexota bacterium | reverse complement strand
GGGGTAACTTTGCCCCTCGTATCGCAAAACTCAAGTTATTTAAGTAATTTCATTCGCAGCTCCTTCAATAACTCAGGTTGCCGACTATGCACCCCAGGCAGGAAGTAGAAAGTAAGGAGTAGGGATTAGGGGAAAAACCCTTACTTCTTACTCCATACTGCCTACTCCTTTTGGTATCTGGCACAGATTAGTTGGTTTTTCCGACCATTTGTTGGCTAAGGCAGCAACTTGAGTTAAATGATTTAGTCCGGGAAATTAAAGATCAAGCGCTCAGATGCAAAAACTCTGGAATCTTTGCCTGGGCCATCGGCTTGGCTCAGTTGAGCTTACCTTGTATAATGTTGAAGCGAAGGCAAACAGGGCTTTTTAGCAAATTTTGCTAAAGGTGTTCTGTGCGCTTGACCCCAGGAAATACCGCTTTCCGCCAAGTTAGCCGGTATTTCCTGTTTTTTTACCTGCCCCGAACAGGTTTGTTTAAACCATTACCTCAAATTTCCCCCTGGGTTACTTGAGTGGAAGCAATGCCGTTTCCACGAATTAATTTGGGGGGTATTAGCACCTGCGGCTGGGCGATTGGCTTGTTTTCCAGCAAATCAATCATCATCTGGGCCGCCTGCGAGGCCAGTTCATCGCCGCGAATGTCAATAATTGACGGCAAAAATGTAGCCAGGTTGGCAATTATGGAGTGTTCCTGGCAAACAACAGAGAATTCGCCCGGAATACTGCGCCCCCGGTTTTGTACCGCCCGCACCACCCCCACCGTTGGAATGTCGCTCCAAACCAGGGCGGCTGTTACGTCCGGATGTTGGTCCAATATCCGGTACATAGCGGCCTCTCCGGCCTCGGGTGACAATTGGCAGGTTTGGGTAATGGCATTTATGTTGTGCCGGCGGCAGGCCGCAACGTACTCTTGCAAGGCGCGCACCGAAAAACCGTAATCCGGGTCATCTTTATAGAGATAAACAATGGACCGGTGCCCCAACCCGGTCAGGTAACTAACCACTTGTTCCATGCCGTCCTCAATGTCTGTATCTACGTAGTACAGACCGTTGTTGTCGGCGCAACGGCCAATCAGTACAAACGGAATCTCCTCGCGCTGCAACATTTCTACCCGGTCATCATGCATATGCACTTCCAGCAGAATGAATCCATCTACCAAACCGCTTTGGGCAAAGCGCACTAAATTTTCCGGGTTCCGGTCCGAGTGGGCCAGCAAGACAAAAGCATAATCGGCTTGATTGATTACCCGTGATGCGCCGGCAATGAACTTCATTTCCAGCCCCGTCATCTCCGGTGCAACCAGGGGCAGCACAAAGCCGATGTTTCTGCTTTTTGCGCCGCTGGCTAACCTTTGGGCCGTAGGGTCGGGCCGATAGCCGAGTTCATTTATGGCTTGTTGAATACGCAGCCGGGTTTCTTCTGAAATTGGACGTTTGTTGCTGAGGGCGTAAGAAACGGTGCTTCTGCTAACCCCGGCGCGAGCCGCCACATCGGCAATGGTGGCACGTTTCATCGTGTTATCCTTTTTGTAGTTACTGAATAATATCGAACCGGTTCGATATTGCGGCCATTATACATCGAACCGGTTCGATAGTCAAGTAGTTTCTTGAAGTTTCTTGAAATTTGCAGGGCAATGTAAGTTTGCAGCGGGAATTATCAATCTGCGGGTGCGGGTAACAGCATGGTGGGGGTGGGGCAGAATTAATCAGAATGAAAACAACAGTTCCTGAAGTTGCAGTTTATTCAGTCGGGACATAGGGATACCCCGACTACAGCGCACATCCGGCACCCCCGGCATCCCTATGCCGGGATAGAAAACTGCCATTCTCGTTTTGGAAGCAGTTTAAAAGGGGCTCGATATTGACGCCGCTGTGATATACCGGCACAAAAATAAAAGCGTGCGGCACATTTGGGCAACAAAAACCCCAACACGCCGCACGCTTTATTTTTGCCAACAGTTCAGCAGAGAACTACCCCAACATGTCCAACTGAGATTGTAATTTCTCCAACTGAAGTTCAAAATCGGCCAGCCGTTCTCGCTCTTTTTCCACTACAGCCGCCGGCGCTTTCTGCACAAACCCCTGATTGTTGAGCTTGCCTTTACTCCCGGAAATACGCTGTTCAAGCTGGGCCAAATCTTTTTGCAGCCGGGTGCGTTCCGCGTTGACATCAATCATGCCGGTCAGCGGCAGAAAAATCTCCACACCACCGCTCACCACCTGCGACACAGCCTGCGCGGGGGGTTCGGTGAGCGCCGGTTTGAGTACCAGCGAACTGCTGTCAAGCCGCGCCAGCGATTCCAGAATTTCAACATGTTTGAAGAGCATATCAAAATGGTCACCGGCAGCAATGTACGCCATGATGCGTTTACCCGGCTCAACGTTGTATTCTGAGCGAATGTTGCGAATGGCGCGGATAATTTCAATGAGCAGCGCCATTTGAGTCTCGGCGTTTTCGTCCGGGGCGGTGTGGCGCTCGCCGGGCCACTCGGCCACCATCAGCGCCTCGTCACCATCCGGGCGAGGCAGATGCTGCCACGCCGCTTCTGTAACAAAGGGAATGTACGGGTGCAGCAGGCGCAGCACTTTATCCAGCACGTACACCAACACCCGGCGCGCGGTGGCCTGAGCGCGGGCATCGGCGCCGTACAGCCGGATTTTGGCAATTTCGATGTACCAGTCGGCAAATTCGCTCCAGAAAAAATCGTACAGTTGGCGGCCTGCCTCGCCAAAATTGTAGTTGTCTATGAGCCGCGTCACGTCAATTATCAACTGGTTGAGCCGGCTCAAAATCCAGCGGTCCGGCATGGTCAGCCCGGAAAGATTCCACGTGGCTGCGCCGTAATCAAAGGCTGTACCCAAATTGTTGACCACAAATCGGGTGGCGTTCCAGATTTTGTTGCAAAAGTTGCGGTTGGCCGCAATTCTGTCCAGCGAAAGGTTCATGTCGTTGCCGGGGCTTGAGCCGGTGAGCAGCGTAAAGCGCAGGGCGTCGGTGCCGTATTTGTCCATCACTTTTAGCGGGTCAATGACGTTGCCGGCGGTTTTGCTCATTTTTTTGCCGTGTTCATCGCGGATGAGGCCGTGCAGGTACACGGTGTGGAACGGCGCTTTGCCGGTGTATTCCAGCCCGCTCATAATCATACGCGCCACCCAGAAAAAGAGAATGTCGTAGCCGGTTTCCATCACGCTGTTGGGGTAGTAGCGCTGCAAATCATCGGTGGTTTCCGGCCAGCCCAGTGTTGAAAACGGCCACAACCCGGAACTGAACCACGTATCCAGCACGTCCGGGTCCTGTTTCAGTTTGACATCCGGGCCAAATTTGACGCTGGCCTGCTCGTAGGCTTCGGCTTCTGTGTGGGCCACAAAAATGCTGCCGTCAGGGCCGTACCACGCCGGAATGCGGTGTCCCCACCAAAGCTGGCGGCTAATGCACCAGTCGCGGATATTTTCGAGCCAGTTGTTGTAAATTTTGGTAAATCTTTCCGGAATAATCTGAATTTCACCGCTGGCTACGGCATCCAGCCCTTTTTTGGCCAGCGGCTCCATTTTTACAAACCACTGGGTAGAAACCATTGGCTCTACAATTTCGCCGCCGCGCTGCGAGCGGGGAACCTGCATGCGGTGCGGTTTCACCTCCAGCGTGAGGCCGCGGGCTTTCATATCGGCCCACAGCTTTTTACGGCACTCAAATCTGTCCAGCCCCTGATACCGGCCGCCGTTTTCGTTGATGGTGGCCTTTTTGGTCATCACGTTGATGATGGGCAGGTTGTGTTTTTTGCCAATTAAAAAGTCGTTGGGGTCATGGCCGGGGGTAATTTTAAGCGCCCCCGTGCCAAACTCACGGTCCACGTACTCATCGGCAATAATGGGGATTTCCCGGCCCAGCATGGGTACCACGCAATGCCGGCCAATCAAATGCTGGTAGCGGTCATCTTCCGGGTGAACCGCCACGGCGGTATCACCCAAAATGGTTTCGGGGCGGGTGGTGGCTACCGGCACGTACTGGTCAGAATCGGCCAGCATATATTTGAAGTAGTACAGTTGACCGTCTTCTTCAAAATATTCCACTTCCAGGTCACTGACCGCGGTTTGCAGCCCCGGCGACCAGTTGATGAGGTACTCGCCGCGGTAAATAAGCCCTTTTTCATACAGGCGCACAAAAGCCTCGCGCACAGCCTTTGAGAGTCCTTCGTCCATAGTGAACCGTTCGCGGTCCCAGTCGCAGCTCACACCCAGCCGGCGATGCTGGCGGGTGATGGTTCCGCCGTACTCTTCTTTCCATTCCCAGGTGCGTTTCAAAAATTCCTCGCGGCCAATTTCCTCGCGGCTGGTGCCTTCGGCGCGCAGGGCGCGTTCTACCTGCAACTGGGTGGCAATGCCGGCATGGTCGGTTCCGGGAATCCAGAGCGCGGCCCGGCCCTGCATACGGTGGTAGCGAATCAGCAAATCTTCAATGGAGGCGGGCATGGCGTGCCCAATGTGCAGCGCGCCGGTAACGTTGGGTGGAGGCATGGCAATGACAAACGGCTCGGCGTCGGGGCCGGCGTATTCTGGTTTGAAAAAGCCGTTGCTTTCCCACCAGTTGTAAATGGGTTCTTCAAACTGGGCGGGTTCGTACGCTTTGGCCATATTTTGCGGGTCGATAGGCAGTTCGTTTGGCATGGTCATTCTCCGATACGTGATGTCGTTTACGAAAAAAATCCCCCTCATCCTCAAGGACGAAAGGGATCAAAATTTCGCGGTACCACCTTGATTATCAATTAACAATTACAAATTATCAATTACGAATTATCAATGTTTTTTTCTTTGAGCATTGACAATTGGTTATTCGTAATTGGTTATTGGTTATTCGTAATTGGTAATCGATCACTTATGCGCTGTAACGGGCGTACCCGAAGCGGCTTACTGGTTTCAGCCGCTCAACTCCCAGGCGACATTCGGCAGCGATCACTCAGCGGGGCTTTCAGCCGGCGGCCCCGCCTCTCTGACAGCGGCGTACTGCCTACTCCTCCTGTTCAATGTTGTTAAACACCGTCAGGTTCAAATGTGGCAATAGTATATGTCAGGTAAGGGGCGATGTCAAGTAAATTGCACCCCGGATTATCCCATAAAACCCTGCAAATAATCCAGCAGCCAGGTTACGGAGTAGGCCCCAGCCAGCGCAAACACGGTAGTTTTGATGGTTTTTCCGGCCCAGCAGTACAGTAAAAATTTAAAGTAGCCAAAATGAGATGCGCCCGCTGCAATTCCGGCCAAATCAAATAACGGATTGGGAAACACCGACAGCGCAAAAATAGTCAGGCCGCCATATCTTGACATATACCCCTGCATTTTTTTGTACATGGCTTTATCTTCAATGATGGCTGACCCGCCGTACCCGGCCAGATACCCCGTTGACTCCCCCAGCGCTTCACCTACGCCGGATACCAGCCCTACCACCAACCAGTTAAACGTGCCACCGCCCACAAACGTAAAAAACAGGCTGGGAATGGGCAACGCAATGCTGGCATTGCCGATCAGGCTGGTCATAAAAATGCCAAAATAGCCCCAATCCTGAAATTTACGGATGGTCTCCTGATCAACCAGCAAAAACAGGCCAATGGTGATGGCTGCGGCCACCACCAGCGCGCCCACATGCAACACAATCTGCATCAGATTAGATTGGCCAGAGGAGGCTTCCTGGGCAGAAATGTCTTCGGTTGGCGATTCAATATTGGGGCCGGAAGGTGAACTATCCAGCGGTGGATCAAATTCCGGCTCAGTGGGTAGCGTATTTGCAGATGAAACTTGTTCAGTCAGCTTGGGGGTCCCCCTGATTCACACATACTGGCCCGCTTCAGGGCCATCAATAGTGTACCACGAAAGGGGGTTGAGTCAATTTGTCAAAAGAAAATGGTGGAATTACCGGCGACGGATGATGAGCGCCCAGTTGCGCGCCGGCTCGGTTTTGAGAAAACTCTGCCATGTTTGCCCGCCGGGGTTGGCTGTATCCCGGCGGCCGCTCCACGACTGGATGAAATCCTGCAGCGACACCTGCTCCATCCCCAGGGTTGAGCCGGCAAACTGCACGGTTTTGCGGCGCATGTTGATGCTATCAACAATTAAAAAGTGACCAATGGCCGGGTCGGGGGTCAGAGACCAGTGACCGCCGGTTTTGCGCACCTGCACCAGCACAATAGCCACCCCCCCGGTGCGAATTTGCTTGATTAAATCCTGCGTGCTAAAGCGCTCGCCATGTTCAATGGTGAGCGGGCTGCCCAGTTCCTGATTAACAGCCGCCGCGGTGCCCACCATTCCGCCCTTTGAAATTCCGTAATAGGTAAATCCGCTGGCCACGGCCCAATCCCGCAGCCGGCCGTAATCCACATTTACACCCAACGCCTGCATTGCCGCATACAGCGCCACCGGCCCGCAGGCATTGTTGGTGCCGGGCGGAAAAAACGGCTCCGGGTAATCAATCTGGTTGATAACCGGCACATCCACATTATTGCGAAAAACCGGGTAAACATACGGCAGCGAAATTTTGACCGCCTCACGGG
>RFJF01000762.1 GCA_003695455.1 Chloroflexota bacterium | reverse complement strand
TTTCATTCTCGTTGTCGTCCCGCCAGGGACTGTCCGACTCCTCTGAAAACAGGATTCAGGGGTCGGGAGTCAGGAATTAGAAACGAGTCTCAGGCGTGCCATCCTGAGCGTAGCGAAGGGGCTCCCGGCCAATAAAATGTTGATTTTCATTCTCGTTGTCGTCCCAAAGGGACTGCCCGGCTCCTCAGTTGAAAATTCGATTCACTGGGCCAGCGCCGCAAAGGTGGCGGCGTTTTCCGGCGCGCGAATATGGGCCGCGGCCACTAAAACGGCCTCCTGCATCGGCGCGTCCTGCGGCGACAGTCCGTGGTACAGGTAGCGCGGCTGGTAGGTACCCACGGTGCGGGCCAGAATTTCCGCGCCAAAATGAATGCCGCACTGGCGGATGCCTTCCGCGCCAACTATTTTGGCAAGCCGGTTGCCGAGTACCTGGCGGTAGCTGTGCAGAAAGCTGTCCAGCGCGGCCCGGCTGGCCGCTGCGCCCTGCGCGGACGGCGCGCGGTGGCTGTGCATCCACAGGTGAGCGGCCAGATGACTCACATCCTGAGCCGGGCGGCCAAAATGGGTAAATTCCCAATCAATCACCCGCAGACCGTCCGCTGCCACCAGCACCGAAGGCGGCCACAAATCGCCCATAATCAGGCAGTGGCCAGGTTGCAGAAATTCCTGTCCCAGTTCCAACGCCCGCAGCCCGAGAGCGGTGGCATCGGAAATGCCGCCGCGCCGGAGATACTCCCCAACACGCGAATATTGCCCCGTCAACCGCGATTCCTGAATGGTGATGTTGTTAAAATTCTGCCGCAGCGTTTCATCGCCAAACGTGCGCCGGTGCAAGTCGCCAATGAATTGGCCGATTGCCGCGCCAAACGCCGCACCCTGCCCGGCGGTGGATGTTTCGGCGCGCAGCCAGCGGCCCAAATCGGGGGCAGGCCCCACATCTTCCTGGATGAGAATGTGCCGCGCCGCGTCAATATCGAGCAGGGCCGGCGGACGCACACCCGACCGTGCCAGTTCAGCCAGCGGGTGACCGGGGCGGAACAGGGCCAGACATCGGGCTTCAAACATCACCCGTTCCGGGTTCAGCGGGACATCCGGCAGGGTGGCAATGTGCGGCGGCGCATATTTGACCACGATACTCCGCCCGCGGCCCGGCACGCGCCACACGTAATTCATCTGGCCGCCGCTCAACGGCTCGGGGCCGGCGGTGGCGGTGAAATCGGGGATGCGCTGTTGGATGTGCTCAAGAATTGCTGTGGGCGTAATGGGGTTGTCCTTCTGGCCTTTCATTTTTAGCGGGTTCCGGCTTGTCCGGTTTGGAGAATTGGGTGCAGTACTGCAGCGTTTCTTTCACACGTTACTCCCGCGGCAAAAGCCAGATGTGCGACTCCGGCAGGTGAATGGAAACGGTGTCGCCGGGTTGAACCTGGTAATCGGCGGGGCCTTGCGCGTGCCACTGGTTATCGGCCACGTTGAGCAACAACTGGGTGTGCGTGCCCATGTAGACGTTGTTTTGCACGGTGGCCTCCACGCAGTTGCCGTTGCCGGATACGCCGAGTTCCACGTTTTCAGGCCGAACCGTAACCAGCACCGGGCCATCGGGCTGGCCGTCGTTGTTGGGGATGCTCAGCGTACCGAGGCAGGTTTCTACCTGGTTGCCGCGCTTGACGCCTTCCAGAAAGTTGTCGTTGCGGAAGAAACGGGCAATTTCGGCGGTGCGGGGCCGGTCGTAAAAGGCGCGGGAGGTATCGTACTGCTGGAGCACACCCTCAAACATCAGCGCCACCCGGTCGGCCAGCATCACAGCTTCTTCCTGGTCGTGCGTTACAAAAATAGAGGTGATGCCCATTTCCTGCTGAATGTTGCGGATAAGTTCGCGCATGTCCAGCCGCAGGTTGGCATCCAGATTTGCCAGCGGCTCATCGAGCAGCAGCACGCGGGGTTTGATAATCAGGGCGCGGGCCAGGGCTATGCGCTGCTGCTGCCCGCCGGAAAGCTCGTGGGCCTTGCGGGTTTCAAAACCGGGCAGTTGCACCAGTTCCAACATTTCCTTCACCCGGGCTTCGATGTTGGCTTTCTTTTCGCCGCGCATGCGCAGGCCAAAACCCACATTTTGACCCACCGTCATGGTGGGGAACAACAGGTGCTTTTGAAACACCATCACGGCTTCGCGTTTTTCTGTGGGCACGGTCAGCATTGATTTTCCGTCGAACAGGACATCGCCGCTGGTGGGTAGCAGCAGGCCGGTAATCATGCGCAGAGTGGTGGTTTTGCCGCAGCCGGACGGGCCTAAAAATGCAACCATCTCGCCGGATTCGATTTCGAGGTTGATGTGGTCTACGGCCACAACATTGCCAAAGTGGCGCGTGAGATCTTTCAGGACAACACGGGTCATAATCTGCCAAAGCCTCCCATGACTGAAGAATCGGTGGTGA
>RFJF01000761.1 GCA_003695455.1 Chloroflexota bacterium | reverse complement strand
GTCCTGCACCAGCAGCAGCACTCCGCCCGCCCCCGATGTTTCGGTTACAAACGGAGTGGCGGTGATTTTCAGGAACGCCTCCTTTCCATCCGAGCGGGTGTAGCGTACGTCGGGCATATCAATGGCGTGTCCTTTGTCGCGGCAGGCGGCCAAACCGGGTTCGATTTTCTGCCAATTCCACGCCACCAGCCCGTTGTTGAGGCGTTGCCCCACCGCCGCAGAGCGAGGCACATCAAAGGCAACCTCAGCCGGTTCGTTCCAGTGGGTAATTACATTTTGGCCGTCAATGCCAATCAGCGCCAGCGGAATGGATGACAGCAGCCGTTCGGTTTTGGCATGGGCCTGGCGCAATGCGGCTTCGGCTTGCCGGTACGCGGTGATGTCTCTGGATACCACTACCACGTGGGTTACACGGCCCTGGCTGCTGCTCTGGTAGGGGTAGCAGGTTACTTCTACGCACCGTTTGCCCAGTTTGGCAAACTCAATCCAGCGTTCGTACTGAATGCGCTCGCCGGCAAAACAGCGATCCAGCACATGCTTGAGCCGGCCCTCAAATCGCACTTTACCCCACAACTGGGCCACTGTTTTACCCACAATTTTGTTGCGGGGTTTGTTGTGCGCCCGGCAATAGGCATCGCTGGCGGCCATGTATTTGTAATTTGAGTCAATGAGCGTCATCAACTCTTGCGAGGCGTTCACAATAAACTCATAGCGGCGGAAGATTTCCTGTGATTTTTTGAGCGCCGTAACATCCACTACCGATACAAAAACCTTTTTCCAGCTTTGCTCATAACCGGGCGCAATGGACAGATGCACGGTTACGGCAATCACATCGCCGTGCAGGGTTTGGTGCACGTTTTCATTGGAGTATTCTGTGGCGCCCTGAATCAGGGCCAGAATTTCCTGTTTAAAGACCCGGAATGATTCATCGGTAAAAATCCGGGGCAACCCCTGCAACAGTTCCTTCTTGCTGGCTGCCCCAAACAGTTCCAGCGTGGCCCGGTTCACATCCAGAATTTTAATCAGCTCAGCGCAGCGAGTGACCGCCTCTGGATGCCGGTTGAAATAGTCGGCAAAATCATCAACGCCGCCGGCATTTAACTCGTCCAGGTAGGCTTTCACCTGCGAAAAATCCTCTTCCCACAGAGAAATGGGTGATTCTTCAAAGAGGGTGTGGTAGCGGGCGGCGCTCTCTGTCAGGGCTTCCTCTGCCTGGCGTCGCTCGGCAATTTCCTGCTGGGCCTGGTCGTACAGGTTGGCGTTTTGCAGGGCAATGGCTGCCGCGCGGGCCAACGGCTGCAACCGCTGCACGTCATTGGCGGTGAACGCGCCTGTTACCTGCGAATCCATCCGCAGCAGCCCCAACACCGTGTCAGACAGGCAAATTGGCACGGTCAGGTGCGATTTTACCCACGCCGTTTCAGGCTGCACTACCCAACCCGGCGTATTGTGCGTATCTTCAATGACAACAGGCTCCCGCGTACGGATGACCCGGGCATCCATGGGAAAATCATCCAGATTTTGCACCAGACCGGCAATCCGGGCCGAGGCCTCGGCCTCGTTGTAACCGTGCCAGCAGGCAATTTTTAACACGTTGTTTTTGAGCAGCATGATGTGCGCGTGCCGGTAGGCCACCAGCCGGCCCATCTGGCGCAGGATTTCGTTCAGCACATCGGCCTGGCTCATTTGCGATGAAAAGGCCAGCGTGGCTTCGGACAAGGTTTCAGCCAGCAACCGCTGTTCGTGCTCGGCGTCAAGCAGCGATTCCAACTCCGCTTCCATCTGTTTGCGGTCGGTGATGTCGCTGACAATGCCCAAGACCGACACCACGGTTTCGGCGGGGCCAAATTCGGGAATGAGCCGCAAGTTGAGCGTACGACGCCCGTTGGCGCCGTGGTAGAAAATCTCCTCCTCAAACGGTTTGGCGGTGTCCAGCACCTGTTGAATTTTGGCAGCCCACGCCTGCGCCTCGGCGGCAGAAAATCCTGACTGGGCGTGTGTTTTGCCCAGGTATTCGGCGGCCTCACGGCCAAAAATTTTTACCACGTTGCGGCTTACGTAGGTGTGCCGGCAGGCAGAATCAAACCTGAAAAACACGTCCGGCGAATTTTCAATGAGTGTGCGGTACCGTTCTTCGCTTTCTTGCAGAGCGCGCCCGGTATTGGCGTGCTCGCGGATTTCGGCCTGGAGGCGGGCGTTTTTTTGCTCAAGTTCACGGTTGGCGCGTTCCAGTTCTGCGGCCTGGGCGCTCAGGCCGGCCGAAAGGTCCGCCAGTTTTTTGCGGTGTGTTTCAAGGGTCACCAGATCGCGGTAGGAACGGAGCGAGGCCATGACGGTTGTGGTCAGCTTTTGGCGGCTGAAATCGGTTTTGACCTTGTAATCATTAATATCGTACCGGGTCACAATTTCCTGTTCTGTGGTAATGCAGGATTGACCGGTGAGCATTACAATACGCACAAGCCGGTTGTTGGCCTGATGGCGCACAAATTGCGCCACCTTTAACCCCGAGTCAAGCTCTTCCATGACCATATCCAGCAGTATCAGCGCGGTATCGGGGTGCTGCTGAATCTGCTCAATTGCCTCCGCCCCGGAATAGACCGAATGGATTTGCAGCGGTTTGCCCTCAAATTCAAAGTTTTTGAGGAAAAGTTTAATCATCCGGTGGTTGTGGGCATCGTCATCCACCAGCATAATTTTCCAGTAATTCGGTTCTGCAAGTGCGGTCAAAGGCTCTGCCTGCACAGTGGGGGTACTGCCATTATTTGATGCCAGGCTGTTGATTGCAACCTTTGCCATTGTGGTTCTCCCATGAAAATACAGTAGACAGTAAACGGTAAACGCAGGCAGAACATTCCCATGCCCGCCGGTTGCCCCCCCACAAAAACCAACGTGCCTTGTTGACCGCCGCCAAGGGAGTCGAACCCCTGGCTTCCGGCAACCCACCCAGCGGTCAGCAAGGCACGTTAACCGCAAAATTTACAAGGCTGGTATTGTTTGTTTTCGGCATTTTGCGCACGTTTCTCCATAAAAACAACGTAAACGTTTGCCGGCATAGTTTAAAGGAAAAACGGCGACTGCGGGCACGTGCAGTCGCCGTTTTAACGAGGAGAGAAAAATGTGGGTATCAACAATGATTAAATTGCTATGCCGCACCAAACTCCGGACGGACGGTGGCCGCATAAGCAAACTGAAGCTGCCGGGAATACTCTTGTTTGCAGTCGTCACAAATTGTGTGGGTTAAACTTAACCCGGCGTTTGCCAGAAGCACCAAATCCGTTTGATGCCAGTGGTTGTGTTCATCGCGCACTTTTTCGCACCAGGCACATACGGCAATCAGATCACTTTTTACCAGGCTTGATGAGCGTTTTGGAGTTGCTGCCGGTTCTACGGGTTGGGCTGTGCCGGTTCCGTTGCTCATTGAACGCGATCTTCGCAAAATAATGTGCCGCCTGATTTTCATAATCGTCCGCCTGTCTGTGTTTTACCTTTCCGCATTTTATGTACGGGTCTGTGTTGGCATCCAAATTGTTTTAACCATTGTAACACGTTCGGCGAATGCTGTAAGTAAACTATGGGTAATCTTGCCATAAAGTTTGGGTAATG
>RFJF01000760.1 GCA_003695455.1 Chloroflexota bacterium | reverse complement strand
CCCTACGGTTAAGCAATATAGCGTAAAATTCCATTGACGAACTACGCTATTTGGCGTATAATCTGGTTATGTAATCAATTGGCCGATAGCCAACGGGAGAATAACCATGAAACGTCAATTTGCGGTATTTGTGTTGGCGTCAATAATTGTAGGGGTAGTAGTGCTGTATTCGGTGCCGGCGGTGCTGGCCGATCTTTCTACATTGCTGCCGGCGCAGCCCGGCCCGGCAAGCACAACTTTTACCCTGCAACCGGCAAGCACAGACGTGCAATTTAGCGCGGATGAATGGGTCACTGCGGGGCAAATTGTTGATAACCGGCTGGCGCAGCTGCTGCCGGGGCAAAACTATTTGGTGGTGGCGCAACCAAACATGCAGCAAATTCAGGTTACGGTGCCAAAGACTGCCGATATTCCCCGGATTCTCAATCTGGTGGCGCATACCGGAAATGTGGTTTTTGTCAATGGTGGAAACAAACCGCCCGCTGCCGGTGAGCCGTTTGCTGTTGCCAACGTGCTGTTTGCACATTCTGATATTGCAGAGGCGGTACTGCCGGACCCGGACAACGGCGAACTTTTCTACCGCTTCATTTTAAACGGTGCAGCGGCAGTGCAGATGCATCAGTTTGATGCGCAAAGCGGCAATGCTGTGTGCCTGCTGCTGGATGAAACCGTGGCAGGCTGTACGCAAATGGTGTACACGCACGATAACGTGATTGAAATTCTGCCTGAATTTGGCAATGAAGCGTTGGGGTTGGATGACCTGAAAATATTGATGGTCAGCGGGCCGCTGCCCGGCGCGCTGACCGTGGTCAATTAGCAGTCTGAGACAAGCAATACACGGTAGAAAAAATGCGGGGTTTTCCCGCATTTTTTTTGTTGGGCCACTCTAAAATGTAGCAAGGGCCGACGCGTAAACCACCCCGAAAATCACGGCCAGTAACGTCAGGCTGATAAAAAACCAGCCCACGTCTACCGGTGGGGGCGGAGAAGAATGTTGGTTGTGTGGGGAACTGTGGTTTTTTTGGGGGATGGGCGCCAGTAGTTCGCCGGGGTTGTCCGGAATCCACTGCCGGCCATCGTGGCGGTACCACTGCTCGGTAACGTGTCCAAACATCCAGTAGTACCCGTCGCCGGCCACGTCAATCATATCCAGCAATTTGGCCTCAAACGCCGATTGATTCAGTTGACCGGCATCTACCTGCTTTTTCAGTGCCCGTACCGATTTTTCTACTTCAACAAAATCTATCATCATTGACAAATCAATTAACTGTTCTCTTCCCAATGCCCGTTTTCCGGCAGGGTGCGGGGTTTTTTGTGTTTGGGTTGCAGTACCGGCAGCGAGGGGTGGGTGTCGTCATTGTCCAGTGTGGCTTGCGGTGATTTTACCGGAGAGCCGTACCCCTCGGAGGGGGCCTTTTGGTCAGAAATCTGAATGACGATGGCAGTGATGTTGTCCGGGCCGCCGGTGCGGTTTGCCAGGTCTACCAGTTGCTCAATGGCTGTGAGCGGGTTGGTAATGGTACTGAGAACCTCTTTAATGGCCTGGTCGCCAACCTCTCCCCACAAACCGTCGCTGCACAAAATTACAACGTCGTTGAGCTGGAGTTTTTCTTTGACAATGTGAATATCCACATCGTCGCCCTGGCCCAATGCCTGGTACAGCACGTTTCGCCGCGGATGGGTGAGCGACTCTTCTTCGGTGAGTTTGCCCATTTCTACCAGCCGGAACACCAGCGAATGGTCGCGGCTCAGCCGGTGCAACTGATTATCGCGCAGCAAGTAGATGCGCGAATCACCAACGTTCATCGAAACCAGGGTGTCGCCGTACAGCACGGCGGTGGCAATGGTTGTGCCGCCGCCCTGGGTGGCGGCCATCACTTCCAGATTGGCCTGTTCAATGGCGTTGGCCAACGCCTGAACAATGGCGCTTTCCGGCGCATCCGGCGAAAGATCCAGTGTGGCGGCGTAATATTCGGCGTTAACGGTTTCTATAGTTACCGCCGATGCAACTTCGCCTTTTTGGTGCCCGCCCATCCCGTCGGCCAGCACGTACAGGTACCCTTTTTGGGCCAGCGTGTCGGCGTCGGTGTTGGCAGGCAGTATGTAGGCGTCCTCGTTGTGGTCGCGCACCATGCCGGTATCGGTTAATCCGGCATAGTGATAATAAAGCACCGGTTTGCTGGTATCGGGTGCTTCCGATGTTTTATCAGGCAATGGTAATGGCTCCTCATGATTTTCAGCGGCAACATTTGCAACTCAACCAGACCCAATTGAATTGATTGAATGTTGCTGTTGATTTCGCTGTTATCCTGGGTTGTGGCGCAAACAATATTGCGTTGTCAAACCGGCAAAGGCCCAACTGACCCAACTGTTACCGTTCAACCTGATTTATTATAATGTGTTTTTGGTTAAATTTCCAACCGGCGGGATAGATTGGGTGTGTTTCAGGCCCTGGTAATTTTATCTGACTGTAGAGAGCGCAGAACGCACAAAGTTTTTTGATTTTCTGGCGTGGTTTAACAGGGTGTGTAAGCTGGTGAATTTGCACTCCGGGTGAAAAGTTGTGGCTCAGCTTGTTGGCAGGTTGGTGTAAAAAAACGCGCCGGGGAAATCGGCGGCGGCTTTTTTCTGTTTGCCGCTCCAGTTTTCGATGCTGATTTTGAGGACGCTGGTGCGTTTCAGTTCTTCCTGAATAATGGGGCGATAATGTTCACCGGGGCGCAAATGCGGAAAATATTTATCCAGCAGCAGTTGCAGCCCGTGGCGGGCTTCGGTTTGGTCATTGACAACTGCGGCGGTGCCAAACACAACTACGCCCGAGTATTCAACGCTGAATTCCAGCGCTTCGTTGG
>RFJF01000759.1 GCA_003695455.1 Chloroflexota bacterium | reverse complement strand
GGGGTAAGGGTCCGAGTTCCAGACACCGGCGGCGCGGAATTCTTCCCAGCCGCTAAACTTGTCGCCGCCTTCGTGTACTGCCGGGTCCCACAGTTTGTGTGTGGCGTGTTTCAGCGCATACAGTGCAAATTCCTGTTCGTTGGTGGGCGCCTGGCCGGTTTCGGGGTCAACATAAGATTGATAGTGCCGCAGCAGGTTGTCAAAGCCGCGCTCGGCCAGTTTTTCGGCAATCAGCCACGGAATTTCGGTTTCGTCGGTTTTCACATCCCACACCGGTTCAATGACCGGCTCAAGCAAGGTTACGTGGCGGTATCCGTTGCCGTGAGATTTTACGTAGCCCCATTTTTCAAACATGTGCTGGTTAGAAGGCAGCACAATATCGGCAAACCAGGAAAATTCCGAGGCGTTGGTGGTAATATGCACCAGGAACGGAATCTTGGAGAGGGCGCGGTACCAGCGCTCGGATTGCGGCGCGGCAAAGCTAAAGTTGTTCATGTAACCAATGGCAACCTTGATTTCATTGGGGTCTTCGTTCAGAATGCCGTCGGCGGCATTGTTGGTAACCACGCCGCCGCCGGATTTTCCTTTGGCAAGCGCCGGGAAGGCTTTGGTACCACGATGATCGATTTTCTTGTGGCTTTTGCCTTCTTTGGCAATGTCATCCATGTAGTCATCGGGTTTGGGGAATGATTGGGTGTACTCTTTGTTGGCTTTCAGCGTTCCGCCAACGTTGTCCACCGCGCCCACCAGCCCGTTGAGCGCGTGAGCGGCCATGCAGGTGTACCCGCCTCTGGGCTGCATATGCACCCCGCGTGATGTCCACGAGATGGCGTGCGGCGCAGCATTGCCGTAGCCAACGGCCACTTTTTTAATCTGCTCGGCAGACAGGCCGGTTCTTTGAGCGGCCCATTCAGGGGTTTTGTCTTTGAGTTCCAGATTCCACCATTTGACCAGCCCGTGTGTATAAATTTCTTCAAAGGCGGCTTCATCCACTTCCTGGCCGGCCACAAACAGGTTTTCGCCGTCGGTGAAATCACCCACAAATTCCTTGTTCCACAAGCCTTCTGTCAGAATTACGTGGGCAATGGCCACGGCCAGAGCGCCGTCCTGGCCGGGTTTGATGGGCAGCCACGTCTGGGCTTTGGCCGCCGTGGCAGAAAGCCGGGGGTCAATCACCACCACCTCTGCCCGGTCCAGCACATCACCCCACACGCTCATGTAATACGATACCTGCCGGTTAGAGGCAACGGGGTCGGTGCCCCACAAAATGACGTAGCGGGCATTTTCAACATCGTACTGCCGGTAACTCCACTCACCCTCGGTGTAGTAGGGGCCAAATTTATCGGCCTCGGCGCACAGGGCGCTGTGAGAAATGTTGTTGGGAGACCCGATGATTTTGGTCATGCGGTCGTAAATGATATCCCGCATATAGGAATACCGGCCCCGCATCAGCATATATTTGTGGGTTTCGTTGTTGTTCCGCAAGTCCATAATTTTGTCGGCAATGGTGTTGAGCGCCTCATCCCATGAGATGGGTACAAATTGCGGGTCTTCATTGCGCCCTTTGTTGGGGTTGGTGCGCTTCATGGGGGTTTTAGTTCGATCCGGGTCATAAACTTGCTGCAACCCCATATGCGCCCGGGGGCAACTGGCTGCCCCGTTCACTTTTGAATTGGGGTTCCCTCTTACTTTGATGGCCCGGCCATCAACCACGTAAACCTGTTTAGAACACCACGAGGTGCAGCCCTGACAGGTGGTGGGCAGCCATTCACCGGCGGCGGCAGCTTGCCCCACCGATGTCCCCGCGGCAAATGCCCGCAACTCTGGCAAAGCGCCTCTTCCCACCACCGCCGCGGCACCACCTGCCACGCCGGCCATTTTCAGAAAAGTTCGCCGGGCCAGAGGCGCGGTCAACACGTCGGTTGCCCTGCCATTTTCTACCACTTGCTTTTCCATCTGAATTCTACCTCCTTTCACAGGTAAAATATTTCGGATGACTTAAAAATAGGTGGCCTGAATACGCAGTAAAAACAAAAGGAAACTATCTCTCATAGTGGAGATAGCTTCCTTTTCAAGTCCGTCCATTGTCAATTGGACATCGGAAGGCGACAGGGTTTCCCCTGGCACCCGGCCCGGTACTCAGGCAACGTCCTGTTCCCACGGCACCATACCGGCAGGGAATCAGGCTCGGAAGTGATTTTATTGTAAGATATTTCACAAGAAATTTATAGCGGGAGATTCCCCAAAATTTTTTATGCAAAGAGGGGGAAAACAGAGAGGTGTGTCAGGGGTTTCCCCGACAGTTACGGTTTGGACTCATCCAGCAAGCCGTGTTTCAGCGCAAAGCGAACCAGGGCAGCCCGGCTGCGCAGGTTGAGCTTTTCCATCACCCGGGCTTTGTACGTTTCCACGGTTTTTACGCTCAAAAACAGCATTTCTGCAATTTCTTTGTTAGAGTGGCCCAGCGCGATCAGGCGCAGCACTTCCTGCTCGCGGTCACTCAGCCGGTGCAGGGGCGTTTCGGCCGGGGGAGCAGCCGGTTGCAGGGTGAGCGAATCTTTCAGCAGCAGTTGGGTGTGTTCAGGGTGGAGAAACACGCCGCCGTTGTAAACTGTTCTAATAGCGGTCAAAAGTTCCGTATCGGCCGCTTCTTTGAGCACGTAGCCGGCGCCGCCGCAGGCCAGCACATTGCGCAGGTATTCGGGGTCGTCGTGCATGGTCAGAATGAGCACGCTGCACTCGGGTAAATCTTTTTTCAGGTGGGGCAGCAGTTGCAGGCCGTTGCAGCAGGGCATGTTGATGTCCAGCAGCAGCACATCCGGGGCGTGGCTGACAACAATTTTCAGGCAGTCGAGACAGTCCTCCTCGCCGCCGGTTTCACCGACCACCTGCATATCCGGTTCGGCGTTCAGCAATGCCTTGAGGCCGGCGCGCAACACTGCGTGGTCATCGGCCAGAAAAATACGGATCGATTCGCTCACACCGGCACCTCCACAAACACCGTGGTTCCATCCTGGCTGCTTTCAATTTCCAGATCGCCGCCGAGCAATTCAACCCGTTCGGCCATGCTGTGCAGGCCAACGCTGCTGCCGCTGCGCCGGGCCATTTCCACATTGAAACCGGTCCCGTCGTCTTCAATGATGGCTTGCACCCGGCTGCCGCGCCGGGTCAGCAGTACGCTGAGCGTGTAACCACCGCTGTGCCGGGCGGCGTTGGTCATGGCCTCTTGCACCACCCGGTAGAGCGTGATTTCTACCGGGTGGTGCAAGAG
>RFJF01000758.1 GCA_003695455.1 Chloroflexota bacterium | reverse complement strand
GGTTAATGTTGTTGCCGATTATAGCAGTAATTACATAATTGTCAACCCAACTTTTGCAACGATAATCACAATGAACATAATCGTTGGTTGTTGTTCGGTTGCAATTTGTTAATCTGCTGCCTGTTCGTTAACAGAAACGCCGGCTTTGTCAGCAATTTTTTGAGCCCATGCTTCAAAATCTTTCACCTGAAAGCCCAGTTTGTCGGCCTGCCCGTCTTTAACAAACCGCACCACAATAAAGGGAGTTTGTTTTACCCGTTTGCCCAGAAAACTGCGCTTGAGCGTAATCCCCTTGATTTGTCTGAAGTTGAGTGTCCACCACACGGTTGTGGGTGTGGCGGACGTTACCCGCAGGTCTTTGGGGGTCAGCACGGCGTACCCTACCCCCCGCACCGCCTTGGCAACCCCCATCGATTCCAGCCCGCCAAATTGGGCAGCCACCGGGCCAAGCTCAAATTCCACGCCGTCGGCGGCCCACTGATCCACGGTGTCTGCCCGGTGCGCCTTCCATCGCCGTGACAGCGAACCTGACATGTAGCGGAACAGCAACACTACCCCCAGCAGAATCAACATTCCAAATGCAACAACCGTCACAAAATCTATATCACTCATGTGAAACCTTTTTGCCAGAATATCGTATTGAGCCAGAATTATAATTTGAAACAGTGCTTTTGACGAAATACATCCTTTGACCGTATTTGACGCCGCAAACTGGTTGCAGCCTGACACAGCCATGATATAATGTCTCTGCCAATTTGAGCATGTAACATTGCTAACCGGCTTTTTTCATTCTTGCAACCTATATACCTGGAATCCGGGTCCGGCCTGCGGCCCGGCCACAATGAATGAAAACCTGGCAGTCCCGGCATCCTTATGCCGGGCAACCCGGCGGGCATAGGGATGCCCCGCCTACCGGTTGCTGTCCACCGTCTACCGTATTTTCAGGGGGGGTGCGACAGTTCCTGCGGCATAGCAACGAGAATGAAACCAGAGTTCATTTGCCATTCGCTGAATCGCCAATCGCTCAATCGCTCAATCGCCATTCGCTGAATCGCTCAATCGCTCAATCGCTGAATCACTCAATCGCTGAATCACTCAATCGCCTGGTTTCAGGGGAGAAAAACTTGTGACTTCAAAACGTGGAACCCTGTCAAAAAAGAAAATTACACCAGAACTGGCTCAGGCGTTGGCACAGGCCGCCGAACTGATGCGCCAAATGAAACAACCGGTAATGACCGCCGAAATGTTGTTGCTGGCGCTGGTGCACACCCCCGCCGCCGATGCGCACCGGCTGCTGCGCCATTTCAGCCAGGTGCAAAATTTTGGCTGGCAAAAATTTGCCGGTGATGTTGAACGCGCCGCCGCCGCCCGCCTGCCGGCCCGCGATGAAAATTTTGATGTGGTGGTGGGCAGTAGCCAGCGCGTTCCACTGGGTAACGACCTGCTGGTGGTGCTTGATGAGGGGCTGTCTCTGGCCGAGGCGCACGCCGAATCCCGGTGCAGTTCTGTACACGCGCTGGCTGTGCTGGCTAATATTCAGTTGAGCACGCACTGGCTGCTCAACCGGCGCGGCATCACCCCCCGCGCCGTCCTCAATGAACTGACCAGCATGCACACGGCCAAACAGGCCGCCGGCCGGCAGGCCGAAACCGCGGCTGCTTTGCCCATTTTTCACCGGCAGGGGCTGGAGCAAAAACTGGTCAACCTGCTGTCGCTCAGAAGCGAGAGAAACGTAATTTTGATTGGCGAAGCCGGCGTGGGCAAGCGATCGCTGGTGCTGGGCGTGGGGCAGTTAATGGCCGCCGGGCGCGGCCCGGTGGGGCTGAAATCGGTGGTGGAGCTTGACGAGAAGCAGTTGCTGGATGACCCGCTGGCGGCACTTGAGCAGGCCATTCGGCGGGCGCAAAACGGCATTTTGTTTGTGCCAGATATTGCCCGCTTTTTTGGCGGCATCCGCGCTGATTTCAGAGAAGATGTGGGCAACAAACTGCAAATGGCGTTTCTGCTCGATTCCGTGGTGGTGGTTGGCACCGCCACAGAAGAGGCCTTCAACAAAAAACTCAAATCGGCGCGGGTGGTGGCCGAACATTCGCAGATTTTGCGCGTGCCGCCGGCTACCGTGGAAGAGTCAATTAAAATTCTCAATACCGTCAAACCCAAATTTGAAAAAGATTACCAACTGACCATCATCGAGCAAAGCCTGGAAGAGACCGCCCGGCTGGCCGAGCGCTACTACACCGCCCGCCCCATGCCCGGCGCGGCCGTTGACCTGCTGCATCGCGCCTGCGCCATGGTCAAAACAGGCGGCCGGCTGGGGCCGGACAGCCCGGTCAAAGACGACGGCCGGCTGAACCCGGATGATGTGACCCGTATGGCCAGCATTCTGACCGGTATTCCGGTGAACAGCATGCAGGCCGAAGAGCGCAGCCGCTACATTGATATGGAACAGCAGTTGCACAAGCGCATCATTGGGCAGCAGCAGGCCATTTCGGCGTTGAGCCAGGCCGTAAAAATGGCCCGCGTGGGGCTAAAAGACCCGCGCCGGCCCATTGGTTCGTTTCTGTTTTTGGGGCCAACCGGCGTGGGCAAAAGCGAAATGGCCAAGGCGCTGGCCGAATTTATGTTTGGCACCGAGCGCGCCCTCATTACGCTGGATATGAGCGAATACATGGACGCCTCATCGGTGAACCGGTTGATTGGCTCGCCGCCGGGCTACGTGGGCCATGAAAGCGGCGGGCAACTGACCGATGCCGTGAAGAAGCAGCCCTACAGCGTGGTGCTGTTTGATGAGGTGGAAAAGGCCGACCGCAAGGTTTTTGATACCCTGCTGCAAGTGATGGACGAGGGCCGGCTGACCAGCGGCCAGGGTGAAACCGTTAGCTTTACCGAGTGCGTGATTTTGATGACCAGCAACATTGGCGGGCCGCATCTGGCCGATGTGCGATTTACGCACACCATGCCGGCCGCCGGTAACGGCGATTCGCTGGGCGAACCGGCCTACAATACTGAAAACATGCGCAAATTACTCAACGCCGGTTTCAGCGCCGCCGAATTGCGCCTTATTGCCGAAACGCTGATGCTGCCGGTTTCGTCAGAAGATGTCGGAGAAAATGCCGGCCTTGCCAAACCGGAGTTGATTGAACGGGTGGTAGCAGAGACCGGGCAAAAATCGCAATTTGACCTGCTGCTGGAAACGCTGGAAAAACTCAACCCAACCAAGTACAATGAATTTGAACCGTACTTTAACTGGGCCGTGGCCTGCCGGCGCGCCGAGGCAGAATTGAAGCGTCATTTCAGGCCGGAATTTCTCAACCGGCTGGATAACATTATCTACTTCCATCCGCTCAACAATGACCACCTGCGCAAAATTCTGGATTTGATGCTCAAAAAAGAGAGTAAACTGGTGGCCGGGCAGGGGTTAAAATTGCAAATTTCTGACGGCGCCAAACGCTGGCTGCTCAGCCAGAATGAGCATCCCGAATGGGGCGCACGCCCGCTGCGCCGGCTCATTCAAAAACACATCCGCGAACGGCTGGCAGAATATTTGCTGCAAGAAAACCCGCCGCCCGGCGCCACCGTAAAAATCCAGACCCGCGGCGGGCAACTGAAAATTATCCAGCAGCGGGTCAAACAGTAAATCTGGGTGTAATTTAAAACCGCCCAAAATTAACATTTCACCGGTTGGGAACCCCTTTGCTGCATTCAGGAGGATGGGTGCTTTTCAGTCAAAAGCTTGTAATTTGTGCAAAAAAATTACGTACAACCGGGGAGTAAGGAGTAGGGAGTAATTGGTCTACTCCTTGCTTCTTACTTCATTTCCTGTTTTATTCCGGCTTGTCCGGGTTGGGAGTCATCCAGACATGGACCTGGAATCAATGGCGTATATTAAAAGTGAATCTGAATTCAGCAACGCCAGACTGCGTGGATTTTTGCAATCGGTAATGGGGTTGATTAGAGGCCACAACATGCACCTGCTGTCTTTTGGTGAGGTGGTTGAAAAACTCCGGCTAAAACAATCAATTTATTTGGGGTTGCAGGATATCCCCGTAAAAAATATTGTGGGCAGCACCGGCCGCTACGAGGATTTTACCCGCACGTTCCTGCCCCGCACCGGTGATAAACGCGCCAAAGAACGCTGGCGCAACATTTACACCCTGGCCGTCACCGGCAAGGGATTCCCGCCCATTGACGTGTACAAAATTGACCAGGTTTACTTTGTGAAAGACGGCAACCATCGGGTGTCTGTGGCCCGAGATTTGGGCTGGGAAACCATACAGGCGTACGTTACAGAACTGCCGTCTTCCATCTCGCTGGAGCCGGATGTTGAGCCGGATGACCTGCTGGTTAAAGAGGAATGTGCCTGGTTTTTACAGCAAACGCAACTTGATAAAACCCGGCCCGATTCAAAAACCCGGATTGATTTTACCGAACCGGGGGGGTATCAGCGGCTGCTCAAACACATTGAACTGCACCGGTATTTGATGCACCTTGAACAAGACCCACAGGGCGATGAACCTATCTCGCTGCCGGATGCCGCCGCAGACTGGTACGATAACGTATTCACCCCAATCATTGACGAAATGCATAAATCAGACATTATCCGTCATTTTCCGGGCCGGTCAGAATCTGATTTGTACATGTGGCTCATCCGCTATCAGGCCCGCCTCAGAGAGCGGTACCAATTGGCGCAGGTTGAACTGCCGGAGATGGCCCGGGATTTTCTGGCCTCAGTGGACGATTGATTTTAAATTAATGAACGTAAAATCTAAAACCGTACTGTTTTGGGCAGGCGCCGTGCTGTTGATGGTGCTGGCCTCAATTTTATACCAACCCGCCGCCGCCCGAACCGGCTCGCTGCTGGTTTGGACCCGCAACCACATTTACGTGATGGATATTGATTCCCTCTCGCTGGAGCGAATTGGCCCGGCAGCCGCCGGCGAACCGATTACCCCCTCGCCCGGCTGTTTTGGGGCGGCTCCCACACCGTGCTGGGTGGCAGTCAGCAACCGGCTGTACCGGGTAGAGGTGAGCGCCGGCGGAACCGATGTTGAAGAATTGACCCTGCCGCTGGATGATGGGTACAAATGGGCCAACGGCGTTGTGAGCTGGTCGCCGGACGGGGTGCATTTGGCGTACAGCGTGCGCAACGCCGATGCCGACCGCCACCAATTGCGGGTGCTGTCTGTGCCGGATGGACAAATAGCCATCACCGCCGACGACGCTGACCCCGAGGTAGCCGTTGCCTGGCGGGCCGCCTGCGCCGATGGGCTGACCGCCGAAAATTGCGAAATCGGTTACAAAAAGATGCCTGCCCAGCAGGAGCAGGGCGGTTTTTTGGCAACGCTGGTCGGTTTCTCGCCGGCAACCCGGCAGGTGCGCCAGTGGTCGGTTTCTCCGGAGCGTCTGTTTGAACTGCGCTGGGCCGGCGACGAATTGCTCTACAGTCGCCCAAAACGCAACTTTCTGTTTGCCGCAGACCACACCCCGGCATACCATCTGCCGCCCGGCGCAAAGCTCGCCAACATGTCGCCGGACGCCGAACACACTGTTTACTACCAACCCTTTACCCTGACAGATTGCCAGCAGGGTGACCACCCGGAAAACTGTATGCATTTGGGCGTGTGGCTTGAAAAAAGCCGCGCCGATAACGACCGCAGTTTAATTTACAGCGTAGATTTAACCCATCAGTCTGCCGGGCTTAATTTTGTGCCGGTGTGGGCGCCGGCAGGTCAGGCGTTTGTCTTTTTTCAGGAAGGCAAACTGATTTATTACGATATTGAAAAACAGGAAGCTACCATCTGGTACAAAGGCCTACAGGGAAAATTGCGTTCGCTGCCGGTGTTTTCGCCCAACGAAGAGGCTGTGGCGTTTGTAGACAGCCAGGGGCAGGGGTTTTCGCAGTACCGGCTGGTGGTGGTGAATCCCCGGTTGCAGCCGGTTGAAAATATTATTGATACAACAGACGGCTTTAAAGTGCTGGCCTGGCTGCCAAATTAAATGCCGGTCTGAAAAAGTTTAAAAATAAAAAGGCGCTGAATGCGCCC
>RFJF01000757.1 GCA_003695455.1 Chloroflexota bacterium | reverse complement strand
TTGTATAACCGGCCATAAGGAGTATGGAGTAAGGAGTAGGAAGTAAGGTTTTCCATACTCCATACTTCCTACTCCTTATTTCCTGATTCTGTTTGGTTCCGGTTTATCCGGGTTGGAAGTTTCTTCAGCTCCCCCAGTTCCCCTCACCACCCCTCAGTTCCTTGCGTTTTGTTTCAGCCAAAGCGATACGAGCGACGTTATGCCCCCTCTCCGGCGCGGGCAGTTTGAAGATGCTTCTGGCGTTGCAGGAGCATAATTACAAAAATCAGCGCGTTGATTGTGAGGCTGGCAAAAACCAGCCTGGGCATGGTTTGAGCGCCAAAATGCTCAATGGCCTGCCCGGTTACCCACGGCAGCGCAACGGCGCCAAAACTATCGCCCAAAATAATAATGCTGCTGATGGTGGCGGTTAAGGCGATGGATTGACCGGCCAGGTTGTAGCCGGTGGCCCAGATTGGGGCCATAAAAAAACCCACGGCCAGCGTGGCAGCCCACAGTATGTTGATTGAATTGGGTGCAAGAATCATCAACGCCAGCGAACCAAGACCGCCCACAAACGCAACGGCCAGAATTTGCGCCGGATTAAACCGCACCGCCGCCGGGATGGAAATGGCGCGGCCAATGGTAAAAGACAGCCAAAAAGCAGAAGTCAGGTACGCTGCGCCGGTAGCGTCGGCCAGGTTGAGGCTGATTGCGTAGGTGTAAATCCAGTTGCCGTAGGTTATTTCAGAGCCAACGTAGAAAAACAGGAATAGCAGGGCCACAATCACTAACGGCAGAACGCCGCGCAGGCTTTTTTGCGGCTGTGCTTCGCTTTGGTGATGGTCTTTGTGTTTGGGGCTGCCGGGCAAAAACAGCAGGTACAGAGCTATCAGCGCGCCCAGCCCGGCCAAAATCCAGTAGGCATATTGGTACGTACCGCCCAGCCCAATCACCTGCGCAAAAATGGTTGGGGCCAGAAACGCGCCCAGACCAAAAGCAAAATGAAGCCCGTTGATAAAAGGCCCGGCCTTTTGGTCGTGCGTCCACATCAGCAGGGTGTTGGCTCCCGTGTTGATTAGCCCCACCGGAAGGCCGCCGCAAAACGAGATAACCAGCAAAGCCGGCAGGCTGCCCGCCAGCGGAATGGCCGCCAGCATGGCGGCGCTAATCAGTTGGGCCAGCCCAAGCACCAGATGCCCGCGCGGTACGCGGTCCAAAATGCGCCCGCCCAGTACGGTTCCCAGTATTCCGCCCAGCGCGCTAACCAGAAACATTGAGCCAATGGCCCCCAGCGTACTGCCGGTTTGTTGGGCCAGCGAGGGCAGGGCCGGGCCGGTGATGCCCAGCCCAAAACCCAGACTGATGAACAGTAGATAATACCCGGCGGTATTATAAAGTTTCCCGTTGGTTGTCATAATAGTTGGTTTATCCTGTTTGATGTTGGCCTGATGCTACGCTGCGCTCCGGTCAGGCAAATGAATTGTACAGCGAGTAAAGTTGTAGCGCCTCTTTGCCCTGCGCCAACATCCAGCCCTCCGGCAGCGGGCAGGTGACGCGAGCAGTGCGGCCCGTCGGACATAATTAATTCCGGCACATCCAGCCGTTCTACCGGGGGTGTTGTCCACGCACTGTTGCCGGTGCAAAGGGCGGCTTTTTCTTCAAGAGTCATTTGTTTGGTTATTTTCATGGCAAGTCATTTGTTTACCGGCCGGTTGGTAATGTCAAAAGATCGTGAATTACGCCCTCTGATGGCGGCTCGCAGAGATTTCAAGCTGCCAGTTTATGATTACGTGGCGCAGCCACCGAGCCTCGTTCCACCAGATTAACCCCTATGGTCGCTTTTGTAACCGCCCGGTCGGGAAACTGGATACGGTCCAGCAACAGCTGTACTGCAATCCGCCCCATCGTGGCCCGGTCTACGCTCACGGTGGTCACAGGCGGTGAGGTAAACTGAACCATATGTGTGTTATCAAATCCTACCAGAGAAAAATCATCAGGTACGGCATAGCCCAGCTCCTGAAGTTTTTTCAAGGCGCCCACGGCTTGTTCATCGTTTGAGCAAAAAATGGCGGTTGTTTGGGGGACCTGTTGCAGCATTTCTACCACGCCGCAGGCGCCGCCCGTGGGGGTAAGCCCTGTAATATCGCTACGAATCTCCGGCGGAGCAATCAATAGAGGCGTAAAACCGTGTTTTCTGAGTGTATTTTTATAGCCGGTACGGCGTTCAACAATGCTGGGGTGGTTTGGCCCACCCAGCATGGCAATGTGCCGGTGTCCCTTGCTAACAAGGTGTTCAACGGCCAATCTGGCCCCTTCAACATTGTCAGTCATCACGGTATCCCAGGGGCATAAATCAAAATGATTATCTACCAGCGTCATTGGAACGTGAGACAATTTGCTCAGCGTAATAAATATCTCTGGTGAGATTACCCCTCCGGCCACAACAAGGCCATTGATATAGTTATCTTTAACCAAACGGGGAATTCTTTGCAGTTGGTGATTTTCTACACTAAGTGAACTTACCGAGAGGTTAATGTGCAAATCCTGGCAAGCTTGTTCAACGCCGTGGAAGACATCGGCATAAAAGGGATTGGTGGTGATAGTACGAAAGGAGCTTAAAAAGCCTAAATGTGTTACTTCGGGGGAAATATTTGGTGAATATTTTGAGGGGCTATAGCCCAGTTCATGAGCAACGGCAAGAACATGTTCCCGGGTTTTTTTACCAACACCCGGTTTATTGTTTAGTACCCTGGAAACGGTACCGATGGAGACTCCTGCCTTGTCGGCAACCTGACGGATATTAGCCAAAGCACCCTCGCTTCAAAACGCCGCTGTTTGTGTAAACGTTTACTAAACAAGTTTCGGTGTGAGTTTAGTGTGCATTCCAAAACCTGTCAACTTTTCATGACAAAACTGGTATTTACTCAGCAGTTACAGGGATGAAAGGGTTATCAGTCCACAGTGAGAAGAGAGCAGGTAAGAGTTGATAATCCTGTTTACGCAAAGTAGAGATATAACCGCGAATGCGACAAAAGATAGTTGCTCCGTTTTCGGTACGGAAACAACCGGAGATTTTTTGTTGCAGTTTACTCATTCGCAGGTCGCGTTCAGCTAAATTGTTGTCAAAAGGAACGCGGAAATCGGTTGCAAAACGGAGATAGGCTGCTTTATATTCGATCAAGCGGTCAAGCAAATTACGTGGAACCGATTGAGCTACTCGTCCCCGTTGTCCCGGTTGGCGTTGATTGCGCGGAGTGTGTTGGTCAGCGCGTTCAACAATTTGCTCGAACAAATAGAATATCCGCTTGCGCTGCTCAACCGGCAACTCAGTTTGACCGGCCTCTTGGGCGTTTTTGACCAAAGCCCAGGCAGTTCGAAGCAAACGCATGAGTTGCCAACTCCAGCGTTGGTGGGGTTCAGTTTCATAAATGGCCTGCAATTCACGTAATAAATGAGCGTTGCATAAGGCGTGTTCACAGGTATGAACAAAATAGGAACGATACGCATCGTGCATCAAAATACCGTCATAGTCGGGCAGCGAACCATCTGCCTGATGCGCTTTTTGTCCTCGATGTTTGTGCCAGTAATAGTAGGTGTAGCTCAGAGTGCTGAAAACGTGCATCCATTGGGTCTGTCCATCAATCCGCATACCCGTTTCATCACCGTGTCCAACCGGAGAACCACGAATGGCCTCCTGAATTGCCTTTTCTATCGGTTCCAGCGCTTCATGCGCCTGTTCCAAAATACGTTGCAGGGTGCCGCCCCCCGGTTGGTAACCCAACAAGGTTTTCAGCAATTCACCGGTACGTTCATAAGGCAATAATTGATAATTCATCAAATAGAGACAAAATGCTTTGAAACGACGACCATATTGCACATTCCCGGTGATATGAGCCGGATAGTGTCCCGGATTGCGACGACCACAACACGGACACAACTTTTCCAGTCGCTGGTGCTCAATGACTTGTACCGGTTTTTGTGGGATTTCAATCTCTTGTCGCCGAGATAAAACTGCACCTTCAACATCAACCAGACTTTCGCCACAGTCTTGACAATAATCTGCCTCGTGCCGAATGATTTTGTCAGGTTTGTCACTAAACTTGAGCGTTTTGCCGGCTCGTCCTGTTTGACCGCCTGTCTGACGCTTCGATTTTGTCTGCTTGCGTGGTGGCCTTCTTAGCCCATCACTTGAGGGAGGCTGATCGCTATTTTTACTGTTCCGGTTGAGCCGCTTTTCAAGCCTGGTCACTTTGGCTTCCAGCGCCAGGAGCAAATCAACAACTTTTTCAGGCTCTCGCCGACATAGTTCAATCAATTCATCTCGTCTTGACATACCTGAACTTTAACGATTTTATCGCTTTACGCAACTATAGCTCAATTAATTCCATCTGCTGAGTAAATACT
>RFJF01000756.1 GCA_003695455.1 Chloroflexota bacterium | reverse complement strand
GTGCAGGCCCAGCCCGCTTTCCACGTTCTGTTGGCCGTCGGACTGGTCTGGATTTACAATTTACAATTCAGCGGCAGCAAACGCCGCCTGATTCAGTTTGCTGCGCGAACTGTCGCCATCGGGCTGCTCATTCTGCTGCTGCTGGCAAATTTGCGTGCCATTTCTAACTACCACACTCAGCCGGCTTACGCCAAAGCTCCGCCGTGGCAACTGTACCACGATTTTGTGGCCCGCAAATCCGCCCCCGGCGATGTGATGCTGACCAACTTTCCGGAAGCGTCGGTCAGCTACTACAGCCCCGACAACCTGCCGTTCTACGTTATCCCCACCGAGCGCGGTCACGACCGGGAATCGCTGGAGGCGCAAACCGAACAGGTGGCCGGAGCCTACCGCCGCATCTGGTTTCTGCCGTTGCTGCGCGAAGGGTTCGACCCCGATGGCGATGTGCTCAACTGGCTGGACCGCCACGCCGACCGGGTTGACCAGATTTTTTTCCCGGTGTACAACCTGAATCTCTACCTCAGCCCGCCCGCCATTGAAGAATTGATGATTCCCCAACCCACCGACTTTGCCCACGGCATTCACCTGCGGGGATTTCAGGTGCTGGACAAGCGCGGCCAATCGCGCTTTGAGCAAACCGACCCGGCTACTGGCCTGCCCCTGCTGGCCCTGCAACCGGAGGACAAGTTCACCCTGTCGCTCTACTGGCAGGCCGGCGGCCCCACCCCGGAACCGGCCACCGTATTTGTGCATCTGCTGGCCGCCGATGGCTTCAACCGCACCGGGCAGGACAACCCGCCCGTGTGGGGCAGTTACCCCACCACCGAATGGCAGCCCGGCGAACGCATAACCGACAAATTCACCCTCACTTTGCCACCCGGCACCCCGCCCGGCGACCACCGCCTGCAAGTGGGCTGGTACAATTCAAAGACACAGGCCCGCATTCCCCGGCTCAACCCCGCCGCCGACCACATCCTGCTCGACGCAATCATTCGGGTAGAACCGTAACCCGGGTTTCTGATTATTCTTCTGCACGCTCTCCAAATCGCCGTTTTGTTTGACAAAACAGCACGCTTGTTCTATAATTTCGGCATGGAAATTCAGGAAAAAGTGGAGCTGTTGGGCCGGGCGGCGGCGCTCGATTGCGATGGGCCGGTTCGCCTGTCCCGGCAGGAACACAAAACCCAGTTTCTCCGCCACAGCCGGGCCTTTGTCACCCATCCCCAAAAAGGCAAAATGCCGCTGATGCGCACCATGCTCACCAGCGCCTGCGAGCGCAACTGTTACTACTGCCCCTTTCAGGCCGGGCGCAATTACCGTCGCGTTTCATTTCAGCCGGCAGAACTGGCGCAGGCTTTTGACGATATGCAGCGCAAAAAACTGGTAGACGGTCTCTTTTTGAGCAGCGGCATCGTTGGCGGCGGCGCGCGGGCCATGGACGGCATGCTGGACACGGTGGATATTTTGCGCCGCGAATACGAATACAGCGGCTACATTCACCTGAAAGTAATGCCCGGCGCAGAAACCGCGCAAATTGAACGTGCCGCGCGGCTGGCTGACCGCCTGTCCATCAATCTGGAAGGAGCCAACGCCGAACGGCTGGCCCGGCTGGCCCCCAAAAAAGATTATTGGCAGGAACTTTTGCCGCCGCTGTACTGGGTGCGGCAACACCGGCACACGCTCGAACCGTGGGTCAAGCTGCCCAGCCTGACTACTCAATTTGTGGTGGGACCCGCCGGTGAAAGTGACCACGAATTACTAACGACGACTATCAGCCTCTACCGGCAGGCCGGGCTGGCGCGGGCCTACTATTCGGCGTTTGGGCCGGTGGCGGGCACGCCGTTTGCCCACAAACCCAAAACCAGCCCCCTGCGCGAACACCGGCTCTACCAGGCAGATTGGCTGCTGCGCTTTTACGGCTTTCAGTTGAAAGAGCTGCCGTTTGACTCGCGCGGGCATCTGCCGCTGGATGCTGACCCCAAACTGATGTGGGCGCAAACGCACCTGCGCCACGCCCCGGTGGAACTGAACCGCGCCGGGCGGCGCCGGTTACTGCGCGTGCCGGGCATTGGCCCCAAAACTGCCGACGCCATTCTGGCGGCGCGGCGGCAGGGCCGCCTGCGCAACCTGCACCATCTGCGCCAGATTGGCGTGCAAACCGGGCGGGCCGCCCCCTTTATTTTACTCGATGGAAAAATGCCGGAGTACCAGCTCACACTGCCGCTGGCGGGTTAATTGCCGTAGTAGGCCGCCACATTCTGCAAATGCTCATCGTAGGTGGCGGCAAACACATGCTCGCCGCCTTCACAGCCGGGCCAGCGGCACACAAAAAAGCGGTAGTTGGTGCTGGCGGGGTACAGCACGGCGTTAATTGATTTGATGCCGGGGCTGGCAATGGGGCCGGGCGGCAGGCCGGGGTGCAGGTAGGTGTTGTACGGGCTGTCTACTGCCGAATATTCCTCCAGCGAAACAGGCGATTTCCACCATTGGTTGGCCGCTTTTTGGTAGCCCATAGCGTACTGCACGGTGGGGTCGGCTTGCAGCAGCGCCGCGTCACCGTCGCTGCGCAGCCGGTTGAGGTAGACGCTGGCAATCAGCGGCCGCTCGGAATCCAGCACGGCCTCCCGTTCCACAATCGAGGCCAGGGTAATGGCCTGGTAAAACGTTAACCCCTGCCGCCGGGCCAGTTCAACCGCATCGGGCGGAAGCTGGCGGGCCATGTTATCCAGCATCATGGTGATGAGTTGGGCCGGGGTGGTATCGGGCTGAATGGTGTACGTGCCGGGGAACAGGTAACCCTCGAAAGATTGGCCGGGGGGGCGGTCGGCCAGTAGCGGGTGATTTACACCCACGCCTTGTTTGGAGACCCGGTAGAAGCGGTTGGCATCCATCACCCCGTTGAGGTGCAGACTCTGCGCCACCTGTTCCTGCCGCCAGCCGGCAAAAATAGTAACCGCCGCCGGCCCGGATAACGGCTGCAACTCACCTCCCGCTGCCGGCCAATCGCTCCACTGCCGGCTGCTGCCGCCGGCGCTGAACACGCCACGATTGAAGCCCCCGGTAAACAGCTGAATAATCAACAGTATGCCGACCAACACCACACCGGCCTGCACCACAAATTTCAGCAGCCAAAAAATTGCGCGCATCCGCCATCCTTTCCAAATATTATGTTAATTGTAGCACAGGTCGTCAATTATTGTTAACCGGCGGCCCGGTTTCAGATAACACCTCTTCAATTATCACCCAACCTTTACGCAACTTTTATGGACAAACAGTGCCTGCCCGCCGATATTCACCAGTAGAGCCTGAAAATCGGACTGAACCAGGAACAAAATCCAGAGGTTGCCATGAATCAAACACAATTGCTGACCATTGCCGCCGAAGCGGCTGTGTGTATGCTTATTCTCAACGGGCTGGCGTTTGCCATCTCAAAAAAGGGGTTAATCCTGAAAATATTTCTGCTGTCGTCGCCGGTGGCAGCGGTATCGTTTGGGCTGGGAATATTAGTTACCATATATGGCGTTACCCCACTGACCGGGACTCTGTTCTTTGCAACCAGCCTGTTAGCGGGTGGCGGGTTTATGTGGGCGCTCAAAAGGTGGCTCATTGACCCCATCAACACCGTAACAACGGCCGGCAGCGAGGTGGCAAAAGGAAACCTGAACCAGAAAATTGCCACAACCGGCCGTGACGAAGTGGCTGAAATGGCAAAATCGGTGCAGGAGATGATTGGCTTTCTGCAGGAAGCCGCCCAAATTGCCAACGGGATAGCTCACGGCACGCTTGAAATGGACATCACGCCCCGGTCAGAACGGGATACACTGGGGCTGGCGTTGCAACAAATGGTCAAAAATCTGCGCTGTCTGATTGGGCATCAGGCCAACAGCACCCTGAATTTAGACCGAACTGTGGCCCAACTTTTGACTACCAGCAATGAAACCGGCAAATCGGTGCAGCAGGTTTCTGACACCACGGCCGAGGTGGCCGCCGACGTGGAAAACCTGGTGAATCTGATTCAAAACACCACCGAACAGGTGGGCCAGCTCAACCAGGCCATTGACAACCTGGCAGGCGGCGCGCAGGAACAAAACCGAGGCATTCAGCAGGTAATGGAAGCGGTGTCTCATATTTCTGCCGCCATTGAGCAGGTGCGGCAAAACGCGCAGGCCGGAGCCGCCGTGAGCGCCGATAACGCCGCCATTGCCGAACAGGGGGCCGGTCGGGTGGAACAGGCCACCCAGGCCATGCAGGCCATCAAAAACACAGTTACCGATACGGGCAGCAAGGTTGAGCAGATGGCAAGCCATTCTGCACAAATTGGCGCCATTGTTGATACCATTGAAGACATTGCCGCCCAAACCAACCTGCTGGCCCTGAACGCCGCCATTGAAGCCGCGCGGGCCGGCGAGCAGGGACGCGGTTTTGCCGTGGTGGCCGATGAAGTTCGGCGGCTGGCCGAGCGCACCAGTCAGGCCACGCAAGAAATTGGGCAAATCATTGGTGCGGTGCAGCGCGGCACACAAGAAGCGGTGCGGGCCATGCAGGTCAGTCTTGAGCAGGTAGAAACCGGCGCCAGTTTGGCAGCCAAGGCCGGCGAGGCGCTGCAACTGATTACCCAAACCGCCAAACAGGTAAATACACACGTGGGCAAAATTAATTCTGAAACAGAAATAGTGCGCGCCGCCGAAGAACAACTGGCGGGCGCAGTATCCAACGTCTCGGCCATTATTGAGGAATACAGCGCCATCACCGAAGAAATGGCCGCGGCAAGCGCCACCATTAATCAGGATATTGAAGCCGTGGCCGATGTCAGCCGCCGAAACAGCCGGGCCGCTGCCAACGCCAACCAGATTTCAAATGAAACAACTCTGAAACTCCGGTTGCTGACCAATGTGGCCCAGGGCATGGGGCAGATTTCTCAGCAATTGGCTCTGTTTACGGACCGGGACACACTGCAACGCCGCCGTGAGCTGGAAGACCAGCTTTTGCACAAAGGCGAAAAAATAGCGGTGGATACTGCACGGGCAGTGGGGCAGCTGTTTGAAACTGCCATCGAACAGGGGATTTTCACCCCGGAAGAGGTATTTGACCACAACTACCGGCCCATTCCCGGCACAGACCCGCAAAAATATCACACCGCCTACGATGCCTTTACCGATGAAAGGCTTCTGCCGCTACAAGACGCGCTGCTGGCCGACGATGACGTGGTGTTTGTGGTAGCGGTTGATGTAAATGGCTACCTGCCCACCCATAACAGCTGCTTTAGCCAACCGCTGACCGGTGATTATCAAACCGACCTGACAGGTAACCGCACCAAACGGATTTTTGACGACCCGGTGGGGCTGGCGGCTGCCCGAAACACAAACCCCGTATTCACCCAAATTTACTGGCGTGATACCGGCGAAACCATGTGGGATGTTTCTGCGCCCATCAGGGTATTTGGCAAACATTGGGGCGGCCTGCGGGTTGGCCTCTCGATGGCCGGGGTAGCCAACCAAACCATCAATTCTGTGCAGTCATTCAACATTGCCGGGCTGAACGGCACATTGCCGCCGGCAATTGCGCCGGGCAATCAAAATGGAAAAGGGCAGAAGCTGCTGCCGACAGTTGGACAGGCTGCCAAACTGACCGCACCCTAAAAAACAGGGTAGTAATGCAAAACAGGGCCGCCCGAACTGCAGGCGGCCCTGTTCTTGATTTGGCGGGGGGGGGAATTAGCGCAAATGCATTCCAAAGGGGAACAACGCCAGCGGGATTAATTTGATGTGTTGCAGCGCAAACGGAATACCCACAATGGTGATAGCCAGAATACCCGCCGATGTCAGATGCACCAGCGCAATCTCCCAACCAAACAGCACCAACCACAACAGATTAAACACAATATACAAACAGCCGGCGCTTTCGTCATCCGATTCCAGAGTTTTGCCAAAGGGGGCCATCGAAGCGGCGCCCAGTTTGATTGACTGGATGCCAAACGGAATGCCGATGATGGTCAGACACATGGCCAATCCACCCAAAATATACCCCAAACCGGCCAGAAAACCACCAAAAATCAGCCAGATTATGTTTCCTAACAAACTCATTTAAAAACCTCCAGGTGTAAGGATGTTTGCAAATTACGGCTTCAACATGCCTATACGGGAGGTTCAAAGAAAAGTTGCGTTATTTTGTCCAGGCCAGCATAAGTAGAACGGCGGTTAATCCTCGGAAATGGCACCGGTAAGAGTAGGGTCAAAACCATCCGGCCAGATGGTGGTGCCGTCGTAAACGGCCTGTTGCAGCCGGGCGCCGGGCAGATTATCGGTAGCCAACAGGTCTGCATCCCGCAAATTTGCGCCCTTTAAATTGGCCTGCCGCATATTGCTTTCACGCAGGTTGGCCCCCTGCATATCCGCCCCTTCCAGGTTTGCCATTTTCAAATTGGCCCCCTGAAAATTTGCCACCTTTAAATCTGCCCAGCGCAGGCTGGTTTGCTGCAACTGCGCCCGGGTCAGGTCGGCCCAGGTGGCGGTGGCTTTGTCCAGCGAGGCGCCACTCAAATTTGCGCCAATCAACTCGGCCCCAATCAGTTTGGCGTTGCTCAGCGCCGCCCCGGTAAATGTTACATCAACCAGACACGCGCCGCTCATTTCGGCATCATTTAACATGGCGCCGCTTAAATCTGCGCCGGTCAAATCTGCGCCGCGCAGATCGGCTTCAGACAGGTCAACGCTGCTCAAATCGGCTTCAAACAGATTTGCGCCAAACAGGTTGGCCCGGCTCAAATCTGCGCCGCTTAAATATGCGCCAAACAGGTTAACTTTACTCAGCTTTGCGCCTTTCAATTTTACGTCGTTGAGTTTGGCCCGGTTGAGGGTGGCTTCATTTAAAAAAGCGCCGCTCAGTTTTGCGCCGGTCAGGTTGGTGCCGCTCAGGTCTGTGCCGCTCAAATCTGTACCAAACAGGTTGGCCCCGCTCAAATCTGCGCCGCTCAAATCTGCACCGCTCAAATCTGCGGCAAACAGGTTGACCCGGCTCAAATCTGCGCCGCTTAAATCTGCGCCGTTCAGCTTGGCCCCAATCAGTTTGGCATCGCTGAGTTTTACGCCGCTCAGACGAACCTCGCTCAGTTTGGCCCGGTTAAGCGTGGCCCCGGTAAGATACGCGCCGCTGAGTTTGGTGCCGGTCAGCACTGCGCCGCTCAAATCCATATTTCGCAGGTCTGTGCCGCGCAAATCTGTGCCACGCAAATCCAACCGCTCACCCCGGTTACGGGATGAGATGGTGATTTTTAAAACCTGGTCGCGTGTAAGTCTGGTCATATTTTCTCCTTGTCAAAATAGGGAGCAACCGGATTTCAGGTTGTAATGTGGCACATTCCCCTGAAAATAGGGCAGGCGGGCAGCGTATGAAGCAAACGCGTTTTCGCTGCAAGCCCTCACGCAACACCCATCACTCGTGTTGTATGCGGCCCCTGATTTGTAACGGTTGTTGCCAACCAAAATAATCTACGCCTCTGATTCATTTATATCGGATAATCTTAAAAATTCAAATAGTTAATATCGGCTATCGACACGCATATTTTTTGATTAGTTTAGCCAACTTTTTGTTTTGTGCTATAATTTGCGTTTGCCCTGCGCAAATTCAACAGGTATCCGGCCGTAGCAGGGGGCGAATAATCATTGGCCCCTACAAAAAACATTTTTCAGAGGAGTCGGACAGTCCCTTTGGGACGACAACGAGAATGAAAATGGGTGCAGGATGTGGTAGAATCGAGGCAACGACTGGTCTGAGGTCGAAG
>RFJF01000755.1 GCA_003695455.1 Chloroflexota bacterium | reverse complement strand
TCCCCGGCCAACCCATGTACTTTGCCACGGCCTTTCAACTGGGCGGCGTAGCCAGCGGTATTGTGGCCGAAAGCAACATGGGCCGTCCCACCAAACTTGATGGCAATCCGGATCACCCTGGCAGCTTAGGCGGATCTAACGTGTTGGCACAGGCGTCGGTGCTGGATTTGTACGACCCAGACCGCTCTCAGGTTGTGACCAACGCCGGTTTGGTCAGTTCGTGGGATATGTTTTTGAACCAGTTCATCGTCGAGGTATCGGCGCAGGGCTTAACCGGCGGCAGCGGCTTGCGGGTTCTCACAGAAACCATCACCTCGCCGCTGATGAAGGCCCAACTTGCCACCCTGCTGGAAAACAACCCCGATGCCAAATGGATTCAGTACGAACCCGTAAACCGTGACAACGCCCGCGAAGGCGCACTCATCGCCTTTGGCGAGGATGTAAACCCGGTGTACCATTTTGACCAGGCCAAAGTGATTGTCTCGCTGGAAGCCGATTTTATGGCTCCCGGCACCCCCGGCGACGTGCGTTACGCGCACGATTTTGCCGCCATGCGCCGCGTGCGAAACGGCGGAACCCCCGAAATGAACCGCTTGTACGTGGCCGAAAGCACCCCCACCATCACCGGCACCATGGCCGACCACCGCCTGCCGCTGAAATCGGCACAAATCAAAGGGCTGGCCCTGGCGCTGGCCGCCGCCGTGGGCGCCGATGTGGAAGCCCCCGCAGACCTGCACGGTGTGCCGGATGAATGGATTGCCGCCGCCGCCGCAGATTTGCAGGAACACGCCGGCCAAAGTCTGGTGCTGGCCGGGCCCGGCCAGCCGCCCATTGTTCACGCCGTGGCGCACGCCATCAATCAGGTATTGGGCAATGCCGGTCAAACCGTAACCTACACCGACCCGCTCGAAGTATCAACCAACCAGACGGAATCGCTGCGCGAACTGGTTGACGATATGAACAACGGCAAGGTTTCTGTGCTGGTCATTATTGATGCCAACCCCGTGTACAACGCCCCCGGAGACCTCAACTTTGCCGAAGCCATGCAAAATGTCAACTACCGGGTTCGGTTGGGCCTGTTTGAGGATGAAACCTCGGCGTTATGCCAGTGGCACGTTCCGGCCAAACATTATCTGGAAAGCTGGAGCGACGGCCTGGCCTACGACGGCACCGTTACCCTGACCCAGCCGCTAATTAACCCGCTGTACCCGGTAAGCAAAAATGCCAACGAAATCCTGGCTGCCATGATTGGCGCGGCCGGCTCGGCCGATTTTGACCTGGTACACGATTATTGGGCCAAACAATCCGGCGCCGCCAATTTTGAAAAACTGTGGCGGGAATCGTTATTTAACGGCTTTATTGCCGATTCTGCCCCGGCCCCCAAATCCGTCAATTTTGATCCAAACCGGGTTCGCTCAAAATCCGTCATCGAAGCCCGGCAGCCCGCAGCCGCCGAGGGGCTGGAACTGGTCTACCGGCCCGACCCCGGCGTGTTTGACGGCCGTTTTGCCAATAACGGCTGGTTGCAGGAACTGCCCAAACCGCACACCAAACTGACCTGGGACAACGCGGCGCTAATCAGCCCCCGCACCGCGGAGAAACTTGGCGTTGCATCAGAAGATATGATTATTCTGGATGTGAACAAACGCACCGTGTTTGCTCCGGTTTGGGTAACACCCGGCCAGGCCGATGACTCGGTGACCCTGCATCTGGGGTACGGGCGAACCCGCGCCGGCCGTGTGGGTGACAATATTGGCGCCAACGCCTACAAACTGCGCGCCTCAGACGCTCCCTGGTTTGACCCGGCGCTGGAAATCCGGCGCACCAGCGATACCTACAAGCTGGCTTCAACCCAGTTGCACTGGCAAATGGATGGCCGCCACATTGTTAAAGAGGGTACGCTGGAAATGTACAAAGAAGACCCTCACTTTGTGGAACACATTGGCGAACACGAGGCGGACCCCAACCTTACGCTGATGCCCCCGGAATGGGAGTACAACAGCTACGCCTGGGGCATGGTGGTTGACCTTGCCGCGTGCAACGGCTGCAACGCCTGCGTGGTTTCCTGCCAGGCCGAAAACAACATTCCGGTGGTGGGCAAAGAGCAGGTACTGGTGGGCCGTGAGATGCACTGGATGCGGGTAGATACCTACCACGAAGGCAACATTGACAACCCGGAAACCGTTTACCAGCCCATGATGTGCCACCACTGCGAGCAAGCCCCCTGCGAACTGGTCTGCCCCGTGGCAGCCACCGTTCATGACCATGAAGGACTGAACGTGATGGTTTACAACCGTTGTATTGGCACACGGTACTGCTCAAACAACTGCCCGTACAAGGTTCGGCGGTTCAACTACCTCCACTTCAGTGATGAAGTCACAGAATCGCTGAAGGGGCAGCGCAACCCCAACGTCACCGTACGCACCCGGGGTGTGATGGAAAAATGCACCTACTGCGTCCAACGAATCAGCCGGGGACGAATTGCCGCCAAAAATGAAAACCGCCGCATTCAGGATGGAGAAGTAATGGCGGCCTGCCAAACGGCCTGCCCCACCAACGCCATTGTGTTTGGAGACCTCAATGACCCCAATAGCGCGGTGGCCCAGGCGGCAGCGCAGCCGCAAAATTACTCGGTGCTGGCAGAATTGGGCGTTTGGCCGCGCACAAGCTATCTGGCCAAATTAAATAACCCCAACCCGGCGCTTGAAACCACCGTTGCCCACGACGGCGAGCACGGATAATTCGCCCGACACCGGCATATTTTAGCAAGGAGTGATTTATGCAACTTAGCCATTCGCAACAGCCCCCCGGTCAAGCCGAAGTAATTCTTGAACCCGGCCACACCTACGAATCGGTAGGGAAAAAAATAAGCAATGTTGTGCTGGATGTCAGAACACCGCTTGGTTGGGTGGTTGGCTTTGGGGCTGCTGCCATTTTGTTCACCATGTATTTGATTTCGATTGCCGTATTGTTTGCCTGGGGTACCGGTGTTTGGGGCAACAATACCCCGGTGGCCTGGGCATTTCCCATTGTCACCTTTGTCTGGTGGATTGGTATTGGGCACGCCGGCACGCTGATTTCGGCCATTCTCTTTTTGTTGCGCCAGGAGTGGCGAACTTCAATCAACCGCTTTGCCGAGGCAATGACTCTGTTTGCAGTGGCCTGCGCCGGTTTGTATCCTATTCTGCACCTGGGGCGTCCGTGGGTGTTTTACTGGATTATGCCCTACCCCAACACCTTTGGCATGTGGCCCCAGTTCCGCAGCGCTCTGGCCTGGGACGTGTTTGCCATTAGTACCTACGCTACCATCAGCGCGTTGTTCTGGTTTGTGGGTCTCATTCCCGATTTGGCCGGTATGCGAGACCGGGCCAAACACCCGGTACTCAAATTTGGTTACGGCATGCTGGCTATGGGCTGGCGCGGCTCGGCCCGCCATTGGGAACGCCACCAGGCGTTGTACCTGCTGCTGGCCGCCATTGCAACCCCGCTGGTGGTTTCGGTGCATACCGTGGTTAGCTTTGACTTTGCCATTTCGCAGCTTCCCGGCTGGACAACTACCGTGCTGCCGCCCTACTTTGTGGCCGGGGCTGTGTTCTCCGGTTTTGCCATGGTGGTAACGCTGCTGGTTCCCATGCGCAAACTGTACGGTTTGCAGGATATGATCACCGTGCGCCATTTTGATATTATGGGCAAAATTTTGCTGACCACCGGGTTGATTGTGGGCTACGGCTACACCACCGAATTCTTTACCGCGTTTTATGGCGGCAGCGTGTATGAAGTGGATATGATGTGGTACCGCCTGACCGGAGCATACGCGCCGTTTGTGTGGGCGCTGGCGGCCTGCAACCTGATATCTATTCAATTCCTCTGGTTCAAAAAAGTCAGAACCAACCTGTGGCTGATGTTCATTCTGTCGTTAATTATCAACACCGGCATGTGGCTGGAACGCTTTATGATTGTGGTTATCAGCCTTACGCACGACTTTTTGCCCGCCTCTTGGGGGCTGTTCAGCGCCACAAAGTGGGACTTCTCGCTGATGTTTGGTTCGTTGGGGTTGTTCCTGGTACTCCTGTTCCTCTTTGTGCGCACCCTGCCCATGATTTCGGTCTTTGAAATGCAAGAATTGATTCACAAAACAGAGTCACATCACTAAATCCGGAGAAACAATATGAGTGCAGCAGAAACAAGTGGCCCTGAATATTATGGCCTGATGGCCGAATTTGATAACCCCGACGATTTGCTGGCAAAAACCAAAAAAGCGTACAACGCCGGCTACCGTCACATGGACGCCTACGCCCCGTTTCCGGTTCACGGCTTGGGCGAAGCACTGGGCATTAAACGCAACGGTGTGCCGTACATTGTGCTGTTGGGCGCTGTTTTGGGCGGCCTGGCGGGTTATGGATTGCAATACTATACCTCGGTGCTGGCCTACCCGTTGAACATTGGCGGCCGTCCGTTAAATAGCTGGCCGGCATTTATGGTGATTACCTTTGAAATGGCGGTGCTGGGCGCCGGAATTTTGGGAGTTGTAGGTATGCTGGCGCTGAACGGACTGCCCAAACCGTACCACCCGGTATTTAGAGTTCCCCGGTTTGAGCTTGCCTCGCGTGATAAATTTTTCCTGTGCATCATGGAGAGCGACCCACAATTTGACATGGAAAAAACGCGTGCCTTTCTGGAAGATTTGGCGCCCCAGGGCATTTATGAGGTGGAACAAGACGCCACAACCAAAGTATATGATTGACAAATTATGACAAAGGGCCATCAACAGATGATTGACTGGATCAACACCAAACGTAAATTTTCAATGCTTGTGCTGGTGGTTGGCGCGTTATTGATAACCGGCTGCGACGTTGTTCCCCTGCACATGCGGCAGCAAGCCCGATTTGACCCGCTGGAAAAAAGCACGCTGTTTGAAAACGGCATGGCCTCGCGTCCGCTCCCGGCCAACACCGTGCCGCGCGGCGAGTGGGGCAAAATGATGATGGACGACGTCTTTTTTACCGGCAAGGTTGACGGTGACGTATTTGTGCAAACCGCGCCCATTGCCGTTGACGCCGATGTTATTCGCCGTGGACAGGACCGGTACAACGTGTTCTGTTCGCCGTGCCACGGCTACGTGGGCAACGGTGATGGCATTGTGGTGCAGCGCGGTTTCCAAAAACCGCCCTCGTTCCACGACCAGCGCCTGCGGGATGTGGAAGATGGTTACTATTATGATGTAATGACCAACGGCTTTGGGGCCATGTACAGCTACGCGTCTCGTATTCGGCCGGCAGACCGGTGGGCCATTGTAGCGTACATTCGCACGTTGCAGTACAGCCAGAATGTGGTGGTTGAAAACCTGCCTGCCGACAACGCTGAAGCTGTCCAATCCCAACTGAAGTAGTAGATTTACAATCTGGAAGGTATGCAATGGATCAAACCAGGCTGGTATCGCAGTTAAACCGTATTCAAAAAATTTCACTGGTGGTGGGTATTGTAGCGCTGGTGGTGGGCGCTGGCGGTCTGTTAACCAACCGCGCCCAGTTTTTTCAGTCCTACCTGTTGGGCTACATTTTTGTGCTGTCAATTCCGCTGGGCCACCTGGGAATTTTAATGATTCACCATTTGGTGGGCGGCAAATGGGGATTCTCCATCCGGCGTATCCTTGAATCCGGCGCCATGACCCTGCCTGTTATGGCGCTGTTGTACATTCCCATTATTGTGGGCTACGGGTATCTGTATCCGTGGACAGACCCGGCAACGGTGGCAGAATCGCACTTGTTGCAATATAAAGAACCGTGGCTGAATGTGCCGTTTTTCATAGTTCGCACGGTGATTTATTTTATTATCTGGAGCGGGCTGGCCTTTTTGCTCAACAAATGGTCTTTGCAGCAGGATAAATCTGATGACCCGACAGCAATTACAACCCGGCTAAAAAATCTGAGCGCCCCCGGTATGATTCTGTTTATCCTGACTACCACATTTGCCGCCTATGATTGGGGAATGTCGCTGGACCCGCTCTGGTTCTCTTCAATGTACGGGGTAATTTTCTTTGCCGGCCACGCGGTAGCGGCTGTGGCAACCGCCATTCTGGTGGCAAACTTTATTGCCAAACGTAATCAGAAATTTGCTGACCGGGTAGATATTTACGTTTTTAACGATTTAAGTAACTTTCTGCTGGCATTTGTTTCCTTTTGGGCGTATGTTTCTTTTTCGCAGTATCTCATTATCTGGGCCTCTAACTTGCCGGAAACCATTACCTGGTACGTGGTCAGAACCCAAAACGGCTGGCAGGTTCCCGCAACCATGCTGATTTTCCTGGGGTTTGCCGTGCCCTTTGCGCTGTTGTTGTCACGTAAAAATAAACGCAATATCAAACTGCTCATTGGTCTGTCGGTCTGGGTTCTGGTTATGCGATATGTAGACTTTTTCTGGATTTTAATGCCCACTTTTTCACCGTATGGTTTTTATTTTCACTGGCTCAACCTGGTTATTCCGGTGGGGCTGGCCGGAATCTGGCTTTTCCTGTTTATCAGACAACTCAAAGGAAAACCGCTGCTGGCCCAGAATGACCCGCGATTTCACGAAGCAGCAGTTCACGAACTGAAGGAGGTTGCCGCCCATGAGTGATCAACCTGAATTTGTTAACCCCGGCGTTGATTTTGAAAAAGATGACCTGAAATCAAACTGGTTAACTACTGCCGGTTTGGCGATTTTGGCTGTAACAGTTGTGGTGATGATTGTTATTGCAGTGCTGGTGGGCGGCTTGCAGCAGCAAACTGAACTTGAAGCCGAGGCGGTTCAGGTGCCCTTTTTGGATGTTCGGCCCACGCCGCCTATGCCGCGGCTCCAGCCCAACCCCATTGATGAAACAACCGCCGAAGAAGACGTTGCCAGCTACCTTGAAAAACAACAAAGAATCCTCAACCGCTACCGGTGGGTAGATAAAGAAGGCGGCGTTGCCCAAATTCCCATTGACGCCGCTATTGAAATTGTGGGCAAGCAGGGGCTTGAATACGCCAAAAACCAGGGACAATAACCGGCAGTAGCAGTAATTTTATGACAGATTTTTTGCGGCAGGGCCTGAAAACATGGATATGGCTGGGAGTTGTTTTGTTTACCGGCCTGGTGTTGAATAATACACCGGCTTTTGCCGATGACCCGTTGCCGCAGGACCTGATTAAGCAGGTGGGCTTTGACCAGCGGCTGGGCGAACAGGTGCCGCTTGACCTTGAATTTACCGACTCAACCGGCAACCCGGTACGGTTGGGAGATTACTTTGGCAACAAGCCGGTGGTGCTTTCGCTGGGCTATTACGAATGCCCTATGCTGTGCTCGCTGGTGCGCAACGGCTTGTTTGAGAGCCTGAAAAAACTTGAGGCATTTTCAATTGGCAAAGAATTTGAAGTAGTCATTGTCAGCATTGACCCCGACGAAACGCCTGAAATTGCCGAAGTCAAACGGATGGAATCAATGCTTGGGTACGGCCGGTCAACATCGCCGGAGGGGTGGAATTTTTTGGTGGGTGACCAGGAAAACATCAAGGCGCTGGCCGATTCAATTGGTTTCCGGTACGCCTATGACCCAAAGATTGATGAATATGTTCACCCCAGTGGCGTACTGGTGCTGACGCCGCAGGGTAAAATTGCCCGCTACTTTTACGGCATTGATTTTCCGGCCAATAATTTGCGGCTGGGGCTGGTAGAAGCAGCCGAGGGTAAAATCGGTTCACCGGTTGACCAGTTTTTGCTCACCTGCTACCACTACGACCCGGTATCGGGAGAGTACACGCTGGCAATTATGAACATCATCCGGGTTATTGGGGTGGCAACAGTGCTGATTATTGGCGGTGTGTTATTATTTATGCTCAAAAAAGAGCGTGGCGGCCCAACTATGCCCAACCCGCAAAATCAAAAGCTTAAGGCTCATTAACGTTTATGAGGTAACATACATGGAAAATTTTTCATTCTTCCCTGAACAAGCATCCACTATGGCCACCCAGATTGACGCGATTTATTTTGTGTTGGTGGGGCTTAGTGTGATTTTTGCCGTGGGAATTGCCGTCGCCGTTATTGTATTTGGCATCCGGTACCGTAAATCAACCAGCGTTGATCGCTCCAATCCGCTGCACGAAAGCATGAAACTGGAATTTGCTTGGTCCTTCATCCCATTTTTGATGGCTATGGGAATTTTTACCTGGTCTGCTTTTGTGTATTACAACATCAACACCCCTCCCACTGATGCGGTAGAAATTTACGTGGTGGGCAAGCAGTGGATGTGGCAAATTCAGCACCCGCTGGGCAAAGCGGAACTCAACGAACTGCACGTACCCATCAACCAGCCTGTAAAGCTGATTATGTCCTCGCAGGATGTCATCCACAGTTTTTTTGTGCCGGCCTTTCGGGTTAAGCAAGATGTGCTGCCGGGCCGGTACACCACTTTGTGGTTTGAAGCCACCAAAGTGGGCGAATACCACCTGTTCTGCGCCGAATATTGCGGCACAGAACACTCAAAAATGACCGGCAAAGTCATTGCCATGGAACCGCAGGATTACCAAAACTGGCTGAGCGGCGGTGGCGGCGGTGAATCGATGGTGGAAGCCGGGGCCAGACTGTTTCAGGATAACGGCTGCGCCTCGTGCCACATTGATGGCGAAGGCGGCCGCGGCCCCAACCTGCACGGCATTTTTGGCACCGAAGTAGCACTTGAGGGCGGCGGCACCGCTGTGGTTGACGAAGCCTACCTGCGTGAATCCATCTACGAACCGGGGGCAAAAGTTGTGGCCGGTTATGCACCTATTATGCCCTCGTACCAGGGTTCAATCAGCGAAGGCGGCGTTTTGCAACTGGTTGCATATATTAAATCATTGAGCGAAGGTCAATAATCACCAAGGGGATTGATTGATAAAGGAGGCACGTGTTACATGACAGTATCTTCTCCACCTGTCAAACTTGAGAAGCCACCCCAAAACTATTTGAACTGGGCATTTGGAATTAAATCGTGGCTGCTCACAACCGACCATAAACGCATTGCAATTTTATACCTGATTACCGTTACCCTCTTCTTTGCATTGGGTGGATTGGCGGCGTCATTAGTCCGGTTTGAGTTAATTACCCCGCAAGGCGATTTGATGTCGGCGGATAACTACAACAAGTCGTTCACGTTGCACGGCATGTTGATGGTCTTCTTCTTCCTGATTCCGGGTATCCCTGCTGTAATGGGTAACTTTCTCATTCCGTTGATGATTGGGGCCAAAGATTTGGCCTTTCCTCGCCTGAATCTGGCTAGCTGGTATGTGTTCATGGTGGGCGGATTGTTTACCATGACCGTGATTGTGGTAGGCGGCGTAGACACCGGCTGGACATTTTACACACCTTACAGCAGCACTTACTCTAATGGCGCAGTTATTTTGGCCGCATTGGGGATATTTGCCGCCGGCTTTGCCTCTATTTTTACGGCCATCAACTTTGTTGTAACCATTCATAAAATGCGCGCACCGGGCTTAACCTGGTTTCGGCTGCCGCTGTTTGTGTGGGCGCACTACGCCACCAGCATCATTATTTTGCTGGGAACCCCGGTGCTGGCTATCACTATTCTGATGGTCGGTATTGAGCGCATGTTTAAAATTGGAATTTTTGACCCGGCGCTGGGCGGCGACCCGCTGCTCTTCCAGCACCTTTTCTGGTTTTACTCGCACCCGGCGGTGTATATTATGGTGTTGCCCTCAATGGGCGTTATCAGCGAGTTGATAACCGCCTTCACCCGCCGCCGGATTTTTGGCTACAAAGCCATTGCGTTGTCCAGCCTGGCCATTGCGCTGCTGGGCTTTTTGGTCTGGGGACACCACATGTTTGTCAGTGGGCAATCGGTGTACGCCGGGTTGGTTTTCTCGGCCATCACATTTATGGTAGCTATTCCATCGGCCATCAAAGTATTTAACTGGACGGCAACTCTGTTCAAGGGCACTATTTCATTTACCACGCCAATGTTGTATGCCCTGGGCTTCATTGGCCTGTTTACCATTGGTGGGCTGACCGGCCTGTTTCTGGGGGCCGCCGCCGTTGATGTACACGTAACAGATACGTATTTTGTGGTGGCCCACTTTCACTACGTTATGGTTGGCGCTACCATTATGGCCTATATGGGGGCCATTCACTTTTGGTGGCCCAAAATCACCGGCAAACTGTACAACGAGGGCTGGGGTATTTCATCAGCCATCATAATTTTTGTGGGCTTTAACCTGACTTTTATGCCGCAATTTATTATGGGCTATCTGGGGATGCCCCGCCGCTACTACGCCTACCCGGATGAATTTCAGATTTATCACATTGCCTCGTCTGCCGGTGCTGCCATACTGGCGTTTGGGTACGTATTGCCCCTGTTTTACCTGCTCTATTCACTTTTCTTTGGCCCCAAAGCCGGTGATAACCCCTGGAACGCCAAAGGTTTGGAATGGACTACCGCGTCGCCACCGCCGCACGAGAATTTTGAAGAAACACCCATTGTAACTGAAGAAGCCTACGCCTACCCCGTACCGCAGAAAGCCGAGGTGACCAGTGGCGCATAATCAACCCTCCGTCGTTGCTCCTTATTTTCGTGATATTGACCAGCAGCGAGAAGCAAACACGCTGGGTATGTGGGTCTTTCTGGCTACCGAGGTAATGTTCTTTGGTGGCCTGTTTATGGCTTACACCGTTTACTTTTTCAACTACCCTGATGCTTTCCACGAAGGGAGCCGGGAACTGAACCTGATTCTGGCCAGTATTAACACCTTTGTTCTGCTGACCAGTAGTTTGACAATGGCGCTGGCCGTCCGTTCGGCCCAAACCGATAACCGCAAGTGGCTGATTATCTTTCTGATTGCCACTATTGTGCTGGGGCTGGTCTTTTTGGGCCTGAAAGGTGTGGAATACGGCGAAAAATTCCAGCACCATCTGGTGCCCGGCCCCCATTTTGAGTGGGACGGCTCTTTCTTTTACGAGGTGCAGCTCTTCTTTGGCCTCTACTTTGCTACCACCGGGCTGCATGCGCTCCATATGATTATTGGTGTTGGCGTGCTGACCTACTTTGTCTTTAAAGCCTTTCGTGGGCATTTTACATCGGTCAGTTACGACCCGGTAGAAATGGTGGGCCTGTATTGGCACTTTGTTGATATTGCCTGGGTGTTCATTTTCCCACTGTACTACCTGATTGACCGGACCATACAATAGGGCGCAGGAGCGAGACATGACCACAGAACAACACAGCACAACACACCACGTAATGCCGGTTCGGACGTATCTCATCGTATTTGCCCTGCTAATGGTCCTGCTGGCGGCAACCATTGGCGTGGCATTTTTACACTTGGGGCCGTTTAACCGAATTGTGGCCCTGACAATTGCGCTGGCCAAGGCCGGCTTGATTATGACCTACTTTATGCATTTGCGCTACAGTAGTAAACTTGCCCTGGTTTTTGCCGGCATGGGGTTTTTCTGGCTGGTGATTATGTTACTCATCGGCATGGGTGATTACATTGCCCGCGGCACTATCCCCGGCACATTTTAGCCCCATTTTTCTCTGGTTTCCGTTTTAACGGGCGCGGCGAGTTTCGTCGCGCCCGTTTTTTTTGCAAAACAACGCCACCGCTTGACCGATTGGCGGTGGTGGGTACAATTTAATCTGTCCATCTCCAATACAATTCACCCAATATGACTAACCCGGAAAGGCCAGGTGATGACGTTGTCCGCGCCGTCACAAACAATTGACCCGCACGTGCAAACCATCTTAAACCCGGTGTTTTATGCTGACATTTTTGACTACCCGCTAACCGCCGCCGAGATCCACCGGTTTCTGCAAACGCGGGCCGTCCCGGCTCAGGTAGCCAATTGGCTGGCGCAAGCCGTTGCCCAAAATCATCTGGCAGAAATAAACGGTTACTACTGTCTGCCCCACAAACCCCACCTGCCGGACCTGCGGCACGCCCGACAGCAAATGGCCCAAACTCTGTGGCCGCACGCCGAAAGCTACGGCCGCAAAATTGCGGCCCTACCTTTTGTACGCATGGTCGCCGTAACCGGCGCGTTGGCCGTCAACAACCCCACCCGCGCCAACGACGACATTGATTATTTGATAGTCACCCAACCCGGCCGGTTGTGGCTGTGCCGAACGTTGGTCATTTTGCTGGTCCGCGCCGGCCGGCTGCGCGGCGTCAACCTGTGCCCCAACTACCTCATCACCGAAAACGCCCTCACCTTTGAGCAAAACCTGTTCACCGCCCGCGAGGTCTTGCAAATGCGGTTGCTGTTTGGCCCCGCCCTGTACCGCCGCATCCGGCAGAAAAATGAGTGGGTTACCACCTATTTTCCGCAGGGCGATGGATTGAGCACCGCGCCGCCCCCCGTGCAACTGTCTCGCGGGGTGGCGCAGGCCAAGCGCATCACCGAAAAACTACTCGGCGGCCCGCCCGGCAACTGGCTGGAACGCCGATTGCAGCGGCGGCAGATTGCCAAACACACCCGGCTCGCCGCCGAATCCGGCTCGCCGGACACCACCATTTTCACGCCGGATGTGTGCAAAGGTCACTACAACGGCCACGGCCGCCGCACGCTGGACGCCTTTGAACGGCGGGTGCAGCGTACCGGGCCAATTCGCCGTTCGCAGGTTTAAACCATGACAGACGTACTCATCGGCCAATCCTATTATTTAAAGTTTGACCCCAAATTGCACGCCGCCATGCAGCCCTACCCGCCGCTGGGCAGTCTCTACGCGGCGGCCTTCATCCGCCAACAGGGATTTGAGGTGGCCCTGTTCGATGCGATGCTGGCAGACAGCGAGCAGGAATGGGAAGCCGCGCTCGACGCCCACCGGCCCCGCTTTGCTGTGCTGTACGAGGACAGCTTCAATTACCTCAGCAAAATGTGCCTGCTGCGCATGCGCCAGGCCGCATTCCGAATGGTGCGGGCGGCCAAAGAGCGCGGCTGCACGGTGATTGTCTCCGGCTCGGACGCCACCGACCACGCCGCCGATTATTTTGGGCACGGCGCAGACTTCATTCTCATCGGCGAAGGGGAAATCACCCTGCACCAACTGCTGGCCCGCCTGTCGGGCCGCAGCAATACCGACCTGTTCGCCATCGCCGGGCTGGCCTGGCCGGGGGCAGACGGCGGCGTGAATCGCGGCCCGGCCCGCCCCTTTGAGCGCAACCTGGATCGCTTCCCGTTTCCGGCGTGGGATTTGGTGGACGTGCCGCGCTACCGCGGCATCTGGCAGCAGCGTCACGGCTATTTCTCAATGAATATGGTCACCACCCGCGGCTGCCCGTACCGCTGCAACTGGTGCGCCAAACCCATTTACGG
>RFJF01000754.1 GCA_003695455.1 Chloroflexota bacterium | reverse complement strand
GGTATTTATTATCCAACCCGCAAAACAATCGGCCTGACTCCCACCGACTCGCTGGCCGAAGCCGGACGCAAAGCCATTGGTTTTCACTTTGCCCGCATGTTGGATAAAGAAGCCGGCACCCGCGCCGGAGAGGATATTGAAGAGTTGCACGATATGCGGGTGGCTACACGCCGAATGAGGGCGGCATTCAACCTGTTTGGGCCGGCATATTCTGCAAAAGCAGTTAAACCGCTGCTGGCAGGGTTGCGAGCCACCGGCAAGGCGCTGGGGCCAGTCAGAGACCTTGATGTGTTTATGGAGAAACTTCAAAACTACCAACATTCGCTGGCGGGGTATGAAAAAGAGGATTTTGCAATTTTTCTGGATGTGTGGAAGGTTCGGCGCGATGCAGCCCGCAAAAAAATGCTGGCCTATTTAGACAGCAAGGAATACCGGAAATTCAAAAAGAGGTTGTACAAATTTGTCACCACCGAAGGCCTGGGTGCCAAACCCATTCCGCAGCGCGTGCCCCCGGTACCCTACCAGTTGCGGCATATTGTTCCGGGCCTGATTTACTCGGCGTATGACCAGGTGCGGGCCTATGAAACGGTGCTGGACAACGCCCCCATTGATACCCTGCACGAACTGCGCATTACCTTTAAAGGGCTGCGTTACACACTTGAATTTATGCAGGAAATTTTGTACGACGGCAAGGAAATGGTCATCAAAGAAGTAAAAGCCATGCAAGACCACCTGGGTGACATGAATGACGCCGACGTAGCCGCCGCCATTCTGCGTGATTTTCTGGCCGATTGGGAAACGCATCAACTGCATCTGCCCCTGGCTCAGCGGCAAAGTCCTGCTCCAATTGTGGCCTATTTAAACGCCCAACTCAACCAGCGACACCGGCTGCTGACCACGTTTCCAAAAGCATGGGCGCATTTCAACCGGCCGGAGTTCAGAGCCAATCTGGCAAAGGCTATTTCAATGTTGTAATCCGCAGCCATCACCGGTTGCTCAACAAAAAAGGCCATCCCAGAGGGGATGGCCTTTTGTTTGCACGTTCTGCCAAATTTATTTGGTAGCTGCCAGCGTCCGCGAGATAATTTCATTTTGCTGGCGTTTGCGTTTGCTGCTTTCTTTGGAAAGAGAGCCAGACGCACTGTCATCCGCTTCGGAGTCGTCTTTGGTTTGCAGGCTGGCAAATGCCACCGCCATTGCCGTTGGAATTGGTTCCTCTTCCACCACTTCTGCAACTTCTTCTTTTTTGGGCGACTTTCCCTGCTTTTTCTCTTCTACCTTTTCAACCACCGGCGGCGGCAGCAACGCCTTGATCGAAAGATCAACCTGGCGTTTTTTCTTGTTGACCTTTAATACCTTTACCTGCACCGTTTGTCCAACGGTCAACGCCTCTTCCGGGTGTTTAATGTAATCGTGGGTAATTTGAGAAATGTGAACCAGCCCGTCCCGTTCGCTGTCAATGTCAACAAACGCGCCATAAGATTCCAGACGAGTCACTGTGCCTTCCAGCTCGTCATCTTCGGCAATATCCCGTAAACGGCGGCCCACCGGTTTAACCATGGTCAGGCTAATGCGGCCGCGTTTGCGGTCAACCTTTTTGACCCACACGTCTACTTCCTGCCCCACGCTGACCACATCTTCTACCTTTTCAACTTTTCTGCGCGCCAGTTCAGAAATGTGAACCAGTCCATCTTGCGGCAAGCCCAAATCAACAAACGCGCCAAAGGTGGTAATATTTTTCACCTTGCCGGAAAGCTTCTGCCGGGGGGCCAAATTAAAAATGGTGCTGGTATCATCATCGGCAGTTTCAGCCGGTTCGGCAGACTCAGCAGGGGTTTCAGACTCGGCCACTTCTGCCACAGCGTCTGTGGCCTCAGCCGGTTCAGCAGACTCAGCGGGGGGTTCAGACTCGGCCACTTCTGCCACAGCGTCTGTGGTTTCTTCCGCTTTGGACGCAGCTTCTGCGGGTTCCGCTTCAGCCGCAGTTTCGGCCACTGCCGGCTCTGCTTCAACCGGAGCCTCCGCTTCGGCAGGTACTTCAACCTCCGGGGCTTGTTCTTCTTTTACTAATTCTTGGTCACTCATTTTTACCTCTCCTGCCTGCGCGGGGTGATATTGTTGGGTGTTGCCGAGCAAAAAATTGTGGCAGCGCGCAGGGTTGCACTTACTGTAACAAACACAAGCGCAGATTATACCATACCGGGTTAAAAGCTGGCAAATGGCATTTCTTGCGTGTCAAAAAGGGGCAGCACATCAATCCACCTGCGCACCGAATTGATTAAATACACCTGGTCAGCGCGTTTCAAATCATCCAGAGTTACCACTTGCTCCGTAATTTTCTGTTGGGCCAGCAAATACCCCCGATAGGTGCCGGCCAGCAGACCGCAGCCCACCGGCGGCGTTACCAGCCGGTTGCCAAACCGCACCACCACGTTGGCAATGCATGACTCTGTAATTTGGCCGCGCTCGTTCCACAGCAACACATCATCGGCAGCCGGATGCGCGGCCTGCGCCCGCCGGTACACCTGCCGGTGGGTGGTTTTGTGGTACAAAAACGGGTTTTTTGAATCGACGGGCGAAGGCGCCAGCGCCACAGAAAAGCGGCGCGGCAGAGCAGATTGCGCCAGCGGTGTGCTTTGCACCAAAATGCGTCCGCTGCGGGATGCCAGCAGGCGCACCCGGCAGGGCTGTTCACCCAAATTATGGGCAGCCTGCTCAAGTTTGTGCCAAAGCTGCGCTTCTGTGACCGCAAAATCAAAATAGCCCGCCGAGTCTACCATCCGCGCCACGTGCGCCGCCGCCAAAAAATACCCCGAACCCGGTTCCCACAGCAGGGTTTCCAGCAGGTCAAACTCGGGCCGGTCAGCCGCCAGCACCTGCGCTTTGGTCTGGCACTCTTCGTATTCTTCTGCGGTGTCAGAATCCCACACAATGCCGCTGCCCACGCCGTACTCGGCCGTGCGGGTGGCCCGGTCAATGCAAACGGTGCGAATAGCCACATTAAACTGCGCCTGCCGCCCCGGCAACATAAATCCCACGCAACCGGTGTACACCCCGCGCGGCGATGTTTCGAGTTCTGAAATAATCTGCATGGTGCGCACTTTGGGCGCGCCGGTAATTGAAGCGCAGGGGAACAACGCCGAAAACAGGTCCGGGGTGGGGACGCCGGTTTGGGCCGTTACGGTTGATGTCATTTGCAGCACGGTGGGGTACTTTTCTACGGTGAACAGGCGGGGCACGCACACCGTACCGGGGTCGGCGGTTACGCTCAAATCATTGCGAATCATATCCACAATCATCACGTTTTCTGCCCGGTTTTTCACCGATGCTTCCAGCCAGCGGATGTTGGCCGCATCTTCGGCGGTGGTGCAACCCCTGGGGGCTGTACCTTTCATGGGGCGCATTTCAATGTGCAGGCCGTTTCTGGCAAAAAACAGCTCCGGCGATGCCGAACAAATGATGTGCCGGCCCGTGTCAATCAACGCGGCGTATCCGCTGGATTGGGCGCGAGCCAGTCGCCAAAACAGGGCACGGGCATCGCCGGAAAATTTTGTTTGCAGCCGCAGGGTGTAATTTACCTGGTACGT
>RFJF01000753.1 GCA_003695455.1 Chloroflexota bacterium | reverse complement strand
TACGGTTAGCCGTGTTCCTGCTCCGGGTTTGGACTCAATTGTTAATCTGGCGCCAATGAGTTCTGCCCGCTCATGCATTCCCAGCAGGCCGTAATGGCCGGATGGTGTCATTTCTGCCGGGCTGTCTGGCACAGAAGTTCGCAACATTTTAGCGAGTCGTACAAGCCAGTTAGATATAGACTTGGTTCCGATGCAAATGCGTGCGCTGCGCACCATTTGGAGTTCGGATAATGTTACCTCTCACCATATCGTGACTACCTTAAAACGTGACAAGGCTCAGGTAGCGCGATTGGTGAACGAGTTATGCGCTCGTAATCTTGTCTATCGTGAACCGAATCCCAAAGACAATCGCAGCAAAATTCTAAAATTAACTGACGAGGGCAATCGTATTTTTCAACAGCTAGAAGATATTGAAGAGGTTGTTTTTGATGAGATGGTTCAAGGCATTGATGAGGAGGATTTACAAACCTTTTTTAGGGTCGCCGATCAGCTTTCTGAGAATATGCGGCAGATGAAGTAGGTTTACTAGTGGTGGGATTGGTAGAATTTGTGTTGTGGGTTACTGGAAATCGCTTTTGATGTACCGCCTAAGCAGGCGATGGGGTGCGACACGAAGTTGTCTATATCTACTTTTTCGGGAGGAGGGTCACGTCATCTTATCGAAGGCATGGCTTCGGTACGGAGTTGGTTTGGGCCGGAATGAACTTCGCGGGCGATCAGATGACATCCCCCCATCAGGATTGATGAACCAACCGGATAAATGCCCTGATGATGTCCGCAGTTGCCGTTACCGGCTGACCAACCCGTACGCCCCGCTTTTTTCCACCATCATGCAAACCACCAGGTCGGGTTCGGATTCGGTCGTGGAGACGCGCAGTGGACGGCCGTCTACCAGCGGCGTCTGGTTGGTATCCCAATAATAGGGAACCGGTTTTTCATTCAGCCCCGGTGAGAGAGAACCTTTCGCGCAAAACTCAACAATCCCGTTGTCTATCGTCGTCGGCTCACCATTTTGGGTCAGGTTCACAAGTAAAATTTCAGATTGCACATAATCAAAATTCCTGGAATCCGGGATTTCACGCTTGAATTCAAGGTCAATCGCAGAATCCAACGTAACACCCTCCGGCAGCCCGCGTACCAGCAGCCAGGCGTCATGGCCCAGGCCAATCTTCTCCGGCTCTGGTTCAGGCGTGGGCAATGGCGTTGTGGTGGGGGCGGGTACGGCCGTTGGCTCAACCGGTTGTACCGGAAGCGGTTGGCTGTCAGCTTCCTGAATTGGCTGACCTGCCACCTGTTGTCCGCCACAACTCACAAGCGAAAAAGTGGCCAGCAGCACAGCCCCCATCAGCACAATAACCAACATGCGTAATGGCCTCAATATAGAATGAGAAACGGCCGTTTCCCCTTGTTTGCTCAAACGATGCTGCGCCGCTTCATCATGGTAGCGTGCTTGCAGGCGCTGTTCGGTTAACTGTTTATTCATTTCATAATTGCTATTCATCGTTCTGACTCCTGCTAAAGGTGTTAAACTGCCAGGGCGTTGTCCTTATCATTGAAGCAGGAAGGGGGTATCGGCGGGTACACCTTTGGGGTACAATTTGGCGTACAAACTGTGTCGAGAAGATTTGTCAAATTTTTAGCAAATTTGACAAATCTAAGGAAGAATCGTGACCTATTCCTTTGGTAAATGGCTGCAGCGGCGGCGAAAGGCAGAAGACCTGACGCAAAAGCAGTTGGCTGAACGTGCCTTTTGTTCCCTCAACACCATCAAGAAGATCGAAACCGACCAGCGACGGCCGTCCCGCCAGTTGGCGCAGTCATTGGGCGCGGCTTTACGCCTGCCGCCGGAACAGGTAGAAATCTTCATCGAATGCGCCCGCGGGCTGCGTCCGGTCGATCATCTGGCAGAAGCGATGGCGCGCAAAGGAGAGGGAGGGATGGTCGCGCTGCCGCACCGCCTTTCTCCCGCTCCCTTGCCCCAACCCGCCACCCCCCTCCTTGGCCGCGAGGTGGAGATGGCCAGTTTGACAGACCTGCTCGCCCACTCCTGGCTGGTCACCATCATCGGCCCCGGCGGCATGGGCAAAACCCGGCTGGCCCTGGCCGCCGCCCACCAGCAGCAGGCCCTGGGCAGAAACGTGGTCTTTGTTTCTCTGGCCGAACTGGAGTCGGCGGCGCATCTGGCAACGGCCGTTGCCCAGGCATTGGGGCTGGAACCAGGCGCCCGGCTGCCCGCAGAAGCGCAAATCCTCCAATTTTTGCCCGCCCAGAAACTGCTGCTGGTGCTGGATAATTTCGAGCACCTGCTGGACGGTGCAGGCCTTTTGCTCACAATCAGGCAGGCCGCGCCCGGCGTCATGTTCCTGGTCACGTCGCGCGAGCCGCTGCAACTGCCCGGCGAGCAGCTTTATCCCCTATCCGGGCTGGCCTGCCCGTTGCCGGACAGCGGCGAAGAAGTAGATCGGTTTCCGGCGGCCCAACTTTTCCTGCAATCTGCCCGCCGTCTCATCCCCGACCTGGCCATTGCCGATCCCGCGCCGCTGCTGCGGCTGTGCCAGCTCACGGAGGGGATGCCGCTGGCATTGGAACTGGCCGCCGGTTGGACCAACACCCTCACACTATCGGACATTGTGGCTGAATTGGAGAAAAGCCTGGATATTTTGCGCCGCAGCCGGCCGGGGCATATCGGCCGTCACCACAGCATCCGGGTTGTGTTTGATGCCACCTGGCAGCTGCTGCCGCCTGCCGAGCGAAAAGCATTCGCCCGCCTGTCCGTCTTTCGCGGTGGTTTTACGCGGGAAACGGCCGCTGCCGTCGCCCACATCTCCCTGCCCCACCTGTCGGCGTTAACCGGCCGCCGCTGGCTGGCGCTGGATTATGGAAACGGCCGTTACCACATCCACGAACTGCTGCGCCAGTATGGGC
>RFJF01000752.1 GCA_003695455.1 Chloroflexota bacterium | reverse complement strand
GTGTGCCGCGCTTCCCGCCGGTTCAGCAGGATATTGCTGTGGTGGTAGATGAACCGGTGCCCGCCGAGCAGGTGAAAGCGCTGATTGTGCAAACGGGCGGGCCGCTGCTGCGAGACGTGCGGCTGTTTGATGTGTTCCGCGGCGAGCAGTTGGGCGCGGGCAAAAAGAGCCTGGCCTACAGCCTCACCTTCCAGGCCGAAGACCGCACCCTCACAGACAAAGTGGTAGCCAAACAGCAAAAGAAAATTGTGGGCCGGCTGGAACGGGAACTCGGCGCAAAACTACGCAGTTGAGCAAAACAAATCAAAAAAAGTCCACAGATTCACACAAATGAACACAGATAAAGCAAAAAATCCATTAAAAATCAGTTCAATCTGCGAAAATCTGTGTCCATCTGTGGATTAATTTAAACCAGGCTGAATAGTTGCTCACAAATATCACTGATGGACAAAAACAGCCCCGCCGTACGGTGAGGCTGTTTTTTTATGCGGCAAAACTTTGCAGCAATTCCTGATTGGTGGGGAATTTTTCAAGCAGGCCCAACAAATATTCCATCGCCGCCTGCGGGGGACGGCTGACCAACTGGCGGCGCAGAGCCGTCAGTTGCGCGCCGGTGCCGGCATCGTGCAGCAGCGCCTCTTTGCGGGTGCTGCTGGCCGAAAGGTTGATAGCCGGGAAAATGTAGGCCTCTGCCAGCGAGCGGTCCAGCACAATTTCGCTGTTGCCGGTGCCTTTGAACTCCTCAAAAATAAAATCGTCCATCCGCGAGCCGGTGTCTACCAGCACGGTTGCCAGAATAGTCACCGAGCCGCCGTGTTCGATGTTGCGGGCCAGCCCAAAAAAGCGGCGCGGCACTTGCAGCGCCTCGGCGTCAACCCCGCCGGAGAGTGTCCGGCTGCGGCCGCCCCGCCCACCCCGCAAATTAAAGGCCCGTACCAGCCGGGTCAGACTGTCGAGCAACACCACCACGTTGCGCCCGCACTCCAGTTCGGTGCGGATGTGGGCCAGCATCATTTCCGTCAGGTCTACGTGCTCCCGCAGGGGGCGGTCACTGGAGCTGGCAAAAACCTCGGCCCCGGCCACCGCCCGCCGAAAATGGGTGACCTCTTCCGGGCGTTCATCAATGAGCAGCACAATCAGCCGCGTGTCCGGGTCATCGGCGCTAATGGCATGCGCCAGCGATTCCAGCAACACAGTTTTGCCGGCTTTGGGCGGGGCCACAATCAGGCCGCGCGTGCCTTTGCCAATGGGCGCTACCAGGTCAATCAGCCGCATGCTGGTTTGGCCGGACGCCGACAGGTTGAAACGCTCGTTGGGGTCAATGGCGGTCAGCCGCCGGAACGGGGTGCGCTGCCGGAACGCATCCGGGGCCAGCCCGCACACCAGTTCGATACCGGTCAGCCGCTTGCCTTTTTTGCTCCGCTGAACCGGGCCGGTCACGGTTGCCCCTTCGGGCAACCGGTGTTGGCGAATGAGTGGCGGCGGCACAAAAACCTGATCTGACCAGTCATCGGGGTTGCGCAAAAAGCCCGCACCTTTGGGGCCTAACTTTAAAATACCGGTAGCGTTTGTCATCGGGATTGATTCTCCTGAAAATAGGGTGGATGGTAAGCGGTGGGCGGAGCATCTCAGTGCCCGCCTGGTTGCCCGGCATAGGGATGCCGGGATTACCGGTTTTATTCATCGTTGTCAAGCCACAGGGTGAAACTAATTGCCCGGCCGGACAGAAATAATTTGTGGTCATGCAACCCTCGGAGGGATTTTTGGTACGGGTGAGTCCGTGTTATTCTAATACAGAAATCTCAATTACTCAACAGTTGATTGTGGATTGGATCGGAATCATCAACAGTTGGAGGACTCTATGGCGCGCAAACAGCCAAGAATTACAGAAAAAACAATTCGCGGACTCAGCTCGGAAAAAAGTTTTGACCGCGGAATGCGATATTTTAAACAGGGCGCAGTATTTGATTTGGTGCAACAGGAAAATACGTTGCGTGGCAATTGCGCCGGTTCAGGTTACGAGCCGTATCGCGTGAGCGCCACACTGGGCGCAAACGATGTGGAAAGCACTACCTGCACGTGCCCCTATGATTGGGGCGGTATTTGCAAACATACGGTGGCGTTGCTGCTCCATTGGGTTCACCAGCCGGATGATTTTTTGGAAATGGCGTCGCTTGATGATGTGCTGGCCGGGAAAAACCGTGACGAGCTGGCTGCCGCTGTCAAGGACATGGTCAATTATGACCCGGATTTGATGCGGTTTCTGGAGATGGCTGTTCAGCCCGGCCGTAAAACGCCAATCAACCTGGAGGCATTCAAGCGGCAGATTGATTATGCCTTGCGCCAGGCCGATTACGATGATTACTACTACGGTGCGCAATCTGTGGCGCGTGAATTAACGCAGGTGCTGGATGCAGCCAATCGTTTGCTGGAAAATGGCGATTGGGCTAACGCCGGTGTGTTATTCAATCTTATCCTCTCTGAAGTTGTTTCGCAATATGATGAACTTTACGATGAAGACGGCGACGTTTCTGTTGTTTTACAAAGTTGCGCCGAGGGGTTGGATGCCTGTTTTACCCAGGGAACGCCAGACGCTGACACCCGCCGCCAATGGCTCACAACCTTGCTTGGGGCGGAACTCAAAGATATTGTCGAAATGGGCGGTATCGACTTGGCCCCGCCCGCCGGCGAGGTTGTGGTACGGCAGGCCACCCGCGATGAATGGATTTGGATTGAAGCCCGCATTCGTGCTGCCATTAAAAAAGCTGACCATCAGTATTCGGACTGGCCCATGGAGGCGCTGATTGGGCTGCTAACCGAGCGTTTGCAGTTTGAGGGTCATGAGGCTGAAGCAGATGCTCTGATTCTTGAACTGGGATCACCGCGCCAACAAGCGTTTACATTGGTCGGGCAAGGCAAGGTTGACGAAGCGGTTGCCATTGCCCGTCGCAACTTTGGTGATTTGCCCGGTCTGGTTATTAACTTTGCCGACGCGTTGGTTGCGGCCGGGGCTGTTCATGCTGCGCAAGATTACGTGGCCGGTCTGCTCACCACCCGAAACCGGGCTTCTTATTTGAAATGGCTGGCAAAACACACCCAGAGCAGCGGCAATTTGTCACTTTCACTTGATTGGTGGCGGCAGAGTTTGGACGAATCTCCCTCGTTTGAAACGGTGCAAGCCATCAGAGAAGTCGGCCGGCAACTTAACAGTTGGGAAAAGGAACGCCTGCATGTGATCCAGACATTGGAGCAAAAACAGGCCTGGCCCGCGCTTATTGAGTTGGCTCTGGATGAAAACGAGATTGCCCAGGCATTGAATTTGCTACCCAAACTGCGCGGCTGGCACAGCAGCAATTATAATTTGCGGGTGGCCAAAGCGGCGGAAAGTGATCACCCGCAGGCTGCTGTAAACATCTATCTCCGTCAGGCCGAGTCGCTTATCAGCATCCGTGGCCGGGGAAATTATCAAGAAGCGGCCAAATTGTTGGTACGGGTTAAACAGTTGTATAACGCGCAAAATCAGACGGCTGAGTGGGAAACAATTATCAATGATATTCGGTCAGATAACCCGCGCCTACGCGCGTTGCACGATGAATTAAAGAAGGCCGGATTGTAAGTGAGCAGAGTAATTTGAAGAGGTTTTATAAATCTGGATACTATCTTCTGTGGATATCGTCATATTGAGCAATAATTTCAATCACTTGTAAATTAGTTCTATCTTGATTTTGTTGTCGTTTATTATCCTGAAAACTATCCCAGCGCCTAAAAACAGTTTCTTGGGTTGAACTTGGATTAAGAACCCGTTTAAATG
>RFJF01000751.1 GCA_003695455.1 Chloroflexota bacterium | reverse complement strand
TATCCCGATTTTCCGTCCAGCGCACATACCCGATGGGATAATCCAGCCCCTGTTCCTCGTAGGTGGGGTCGTAGCGGCCCGGCCCGTACGAGCGCGAGATGAGCAAATCCTGCTCGCGGGTGTAAAAATCGGCGCGCTCCAGATTCATCCCCACCGCGCCAACAATGACCACCCGGCCCCGCTCGCGGGCCATTTTGAAGGCCTGGTTGACCGGCCCGGACGAGCCGGTTCCGGCGCACAGCAGCACCGCGTCCGCGCCCACCCCGCCGGTGAACGATTTGACCGCAGCCAGCGCATCGGTTTGGTCCGGCTGGATGCCCAAATCGAGGCCCAGTTGGCGGGCCAGGTTGACCCGGCTCTCCACCAAATCAAGCCCAATGACCCGGCAGCCGGCTACGCGCAGCATTTGCGCCGTGAGCTGGCCCAGCAAGCCCAGCCCAACCACCACCACGGTTTCGCCCATTTGCACCCCGGCGCGGCGCACGCCCTGCATGGCAATGGCGCCCAGCGTGGTGAAGGCGGCGTGCTGCGGCTGAACGGCGGGCGGCACGGGTGCAGCCAGATTGCGCGGCACGCCGATGATTTGGGCGTGGCTGGCGTATTTAGCCCCGGCGCAGGCCACACGGTCGCCAATTTGCAAATCGGTCACGGCATCATCTTTGGCGATGACCCGTCCGGCGGCGCTGTAACCGGTGATGCTCAGCGGCAAAATGGCTTCGCTGCGGAGTTTTTGCTTCACCAACCGGGCCGTTTCCTGCACGCCCACGGTACGGGCGCGGTCAATCACTTTTTTGACCAGCGCCGGGCTTCGCATAGCGCGGCCTACCACACCGGCGCTTTCGGCCTGCGCCATCGACTCGGTGCCGGTGCTGATGAGCGAATACTCCACCTGCACCAGCACGCCGCCCGGCAGCAGCGCCGGAGCGGGTACATCTTCAACCACAACCTGTCCTGCGGAATTGAAAAATACTTGTTTCATTTGATTTCTCTGACAAATCACTCAATTTGAAAAATTATCACTTGCATATCCGGAGTGAAGATGAACGGACCCTTGAATTCGTGGATGGGGGTCAGTTCGGTCATCATTTGGTAGGCACGGGCCGTTTGCTCGTTGGCCACGTCGCCGGTGCGGGGGTCCGACAGGGCATTGAGAAAGGTGATTAATTTCAGACCGTTGCCCACCAGATAATCCACCCCCTCGGTGCGGTACGTTTGCACATCCTTGTCGGTGATGGAGTTGACGTATATCACATTGAAGTTATCGGCGGTGATGTACGGGCCGTATTCATCCACCACAAGTGTTGCGCCCGGCGGTAAATTTTGCTGCACCCAGCCGTCCACCAGATTGCGGACATCGGGGCGTACCGCCACCGAATTTTGCGCCGCGGCAAAAGAAATTGACGGCCACGCCACGGCCAGCAGCAGTCCGATGTGCAGTGCGCCCAACAGGCGGGCATCAACCGTGGGCAGGGCGTTGCGCGCTGTTTCAAACAACCAATCCAGAAAGAGCGCGGAGAGAAGCAGCATCATCGCCATGACCGGCAGCAGCCAGTGCAGCCAGCGAACCGTAAAAAAACTGAACACCACCAAATACGGCACCACCACCGACAACAACAGCGCGCCCCGCCCGCGTAACGCGAGCGCCGCCAGTACCCCCGGCAGCGATAACAGCAGCATATATTTTTCCGGCCGTTCTACAAAAAACTGCCGGGCCATCCATTGCGCCGTATTCTCGCCGCTGGCCCCCAACCACGTGCCGCCGTACACAAATGGGTGATACAGCACCCGGTTGACCAACGATTGCACGTACTGCAAAATATTGAACCCTGTGAGCACCCAGACTGCCACAAACAACGCCAGCGCAACCCCAACCGCCGTAGCTGCCGTCAGCGCAAATTGCCGGCGCTCCCGGGTTTGAAACTCATGCCACAGACTCATTGCCACCCCCGCTGCCAGCGGGCAGAGAATAATCAGGCTGTTCTGCTTGGCGTAGATGGCCGCAAATGCCGGCAAAAGGCTGAACAGGTACAACCACCAACTGTGACGGTTGTATGCCTGCAAAATCACGTAAAAGGCCAGCAGCAGCAAAAACAACGCCGGTACGGTGCGGATGAGGTAATGTGAAAATTCAATGTGCAGGGCAAACGCGGCCAAAAAAAAGGCTGCCGCCAACCCCACCCGCGCCGATTTCAGGGTACGCCCAATTAAATACAGCACCACAACCGATGCGCTGCCAAATACCGCCACCAGCACCCGGCCCCAGTAGTAAATTTGCGGGGCGGGATAGGGCATGCCGATGTTTGGCGCGGTAATGTTGTGCGCGGTTTGCAGTTCCACAAACGTGGGTACGGCGTCCGGGCCGGTGATTCCGGCCAGCCAGAATATTGGCACATTCACGGCGGCTTGCACATAAAAATATAGCGTGCCAATGCCCCAGGCCGCCCCGTCCAACAAGCCGGCGCGCATAATTTGCAGGCTGTGGTCAACGGTGCGGGTTTCATCGCTGATGTAGCCCACATACGGCAAATCAAAACCGATGCCCCACAATCGCAAATACAACGCCAGCACAACAATTGCCGCCAGCCACACATATTCAGTTTTGAAACTCAACCGTTGTTTCACAATTGTGAATCTATATTGGGCGGAATCTGTTATTTCAGCCGCAACCGTAATTCCGGATTCCCGGCAATTTGCAGGTTAGTGCTGCCGAGCCGGAGATTCTCGCCACCGGGCCAATACCTGTTCAACCAGCGCATCCCAGTCAAAATCAGCCGGGAAGGGTGCGGGATGCGGCACCAGCGCGGTGACAAACTCAGCCGGAACTTCCCCGGCACACCGAAACGTGACCACCGGCGCGGGCTGCCGCACTCCGTAACGCGGCGATACCCACCCCTGCCAAACCTCCGGCGGGGGCGTGTGCGGCAGCAAACTGACCAGCGCCAGATTGGTGCCGGACACCGCGGTGAACAGAGCGGGCCGATTGTCGGGCGCAAAATGCAATTCCGGGATGTGCGCGGCCAGATGAAAATTCAGCTCAAATTGATGATTTCCGTCCCCCGTCAACAAATCTCTAATTATCCACCAACCGGCGGATTTATCAAAATAGAGCTGCCGCCGGTGGAATACCGGTTGGGACAGGCGGCGGTAGCCGTCGTGCTCAACGTCCAGAAAATCGTGGGTGGGGGTGGACTCCCAGCGATGCAGAGTTACGGTCGGGTCGCCGGTAAGGGTGAACAGGGCATCATCGGCCAGGGGGCAGATTTCCCGGCCATCCACCTGCACGGTGTTGTGGTACGCCGTGGAACGAAACAGATTGCGCGCCCGGTAATCGGCGGTGTAAACGTACGCGCCGGGGTCTACAATAAAAGATTTGTCGCCGGCGTACAGTTCAAAACTGAACAGGTCATTGTGAGCGTGGCCGCCGTTGCCGTCCTGCCCGTTGGGGCCGGCATCGAGCAGAAGGTAGTACGCGGCGTGGCGCATCACAAAAATTCCGGCGTCGGGGAAGTGCGCCGAGGCCGCAGGTTCAGCCGCCGGCAGTTCGGCTACGCGAAATTCCGTCGCCCGCTGCCCCAAAAGCCACAGCGCCTCCTCCCAACAATCGCCGGCGGCGCGGCCAAAATCAGCCCGATTGAACAACACCGCGCCGATTGCCAGCAGATAGCGGTGGTCGGAAAATTCGCGGTCAAGGCCGGGTTGGCTCAGCCGCAACAGACGGCCGTCGTCGGCGTCGCCCAAAATGGGCGCGGTTCCGTCCGGTTTGGTGTAGGCCAGCACAAATTCAAACATCTTTTCCAGCCGGGCCAGCACATCATCCGGCACGGAAACGCCGTTGCGGCGGCAGAGCAGAATCGGGGAGAGGAACAGTTCCAGCACCAGCCGGTGGTAGGGAATGGAGGCTTCAAAATCCGCGCCGTCCGGGTAAACCTGGTGGCGCATTTCGCCAAACAGGATTTCCAGCCCTTTTTTGCGCCAGCGGGCGGCCTCTTTAAACTCCGGAAAGAGCAAGCCCAGATACACCAACCCTACGCCATCAGACAGGTAGTGGTTGCCGCGGATGGGGCCGTCCTCCAGGTTGCGGAGGATGTGTTGGCCGTGCTGAAAGATGCTTTTGACAAAGGCCAGCAGGAGGTCATCCGTAAAAGCGGGCGAATCCTTGAAAAAGTAGAAGGCCCACACCCAGTTTACGGCGCGAATTGCCACGTCCATGGTGCAGGCCCAGTTAACGCCAACCTGCGGCGGATTGGCCGCCTGCCAGCTTTGCCACTGGGCAAGAAAGGCGCGGGTGTATTTTTCATCGCCGGTGAGCCAGTAAGCCTGCCCCAGCGTGACAAAATGCTGGGCGCGGCTGAGTTCCCACGGCACTTTCACATCGTACGGTTGGGAGAGGTCCGAGTAGTCAATATCGGCAAAGTAGACCGGCGGCCACGTGGTGCCGGTTTTGAAATCGGTGTGCCAGTTGATGTCGTTGCCCAAATCTACCGGGCCGGAGCCGAGCAGGTCGAAGCAACCGCGGGCGGCGTCATCGGCCAAACGCAGACGGGCGGCGCGGGATTCATCAGTGGGGAAAATGCGGGGCAGCAGCTTCCGAGATTCAGGCGACAGGAAGAAGTCGGGGGATGTGCGGGTGCGAAAGTGCGCCGCCAGCGCCGCTGCATTGTGCAGGTTGAGTGTGGTGGCGGCCAGCAAATCGGCGTTGGAAAGGCGGGCGGGAAAATATCGAACCTGCCAGCGCCGGGCGACGTGGCGACTTCTGTGAACCAGTTTGTGGTACACGCGGGCCAGCAACACGCGGGGAGGCAGTTTGGCCGCTTTTTGCAGCCGCTGTGAAAACGACACCGGGCTGCCCCGATTACCCAATCAGCTCGCGGGCAGCGTCCAGCACGCGCTCGGCGTTGCGCTGCCAGGTGTATTCGGCCATCACGTCGCGCCGCGCCCGCAGGCTCAGCCGGAGGCGTAGGTCGGGGTCGGCGGCCAGCCGGAGCACGGCCTGCACAATGTCGTCGTGGTTACCGGGTTCGGTCAGCAGGGCGCTCTCTTCGTGGTGCAGAATTTCGCCAATTTGGCCCAAATTGCTGGCCACAATGGCCCGGCCCATGGCCATGTATTCAAACAGTTTGGTCGGCGAGCCGAAAAAGGCTGAACCGTC
>RFJF01000750.1 GCA_003695455.1 Chloroflexota bacterium | reverse complement strand
GCACCACCTTTAGCCCCAGCGTTTGGTTGAGCGCGGCGGCATCAAAGGCGCAGGTTTCAAACCCGTCCGGGTGCTGGCCCACGCGCCCCAGCCGGGCCTGTTGCAGCCGGCGTTTGACCTGGCCGGCCCGGGCCATCGCCATGATTTTTTCCAGCGCGGCCTCGTCGTTGGGCGGGGCGTAAATTGTATCGTAGTTGTAATTGGCGCGGGTCAGCGCGTGGCCGGCCAAATTAATGCCGCACAGCGAATTGAGCCGCAAACGGCCGCCGGTGTGCGCTTCTGGCACGGCCCACAGCAGTAGCGGGGCGGTAACCTGCCGGGCCAGTTCCATGACCATGGTGCTGTCGGCAAAGGTGGCTTGCAGGAGCAGCAGCAGGTCCGGCGGATTGGCGGTCAGGTGGTCGGCGGCGGCCCGCGCCTGGTCCGGGGTGGTCACCAACGAATCCGGCCCGGTGATGGTGAATCCGGTTTGGGCCAGCCGGGCGTTAACCTGCTCTGCCATTTCACGGGCCAGCGGGATATCAAATGTGGTGCGGGCAATGGGCACAAAGGCCAGTTGAATGTTGGTTGCCATAGTTTACCCGTTAAAACGTTGTTTCCTGCCGGTAGAAAAACCGGTCCAGCGCCAGCGCTGCCCCGCCAATAATACCGGCCTGCGTGGTGAATTCTGTAGCTTTAATTTCAACGCGCTCACCCAGGTTGCCAAAAGAGCGCTGGCGCATTACCTGTTCTACCGTGGGCAGCAGCAGGTCATGGCCCTGGCAAAAGATTCCGCCCAGCAAAATCAGTTCGGGGTTGAGAATGTTTACCAGATTGGCTAACGCAATACCCATGTAGCGGGCGCGTTCGGTGAGCATGGTTTGTACTGCCGCATCGCCGGCGCGGGCGGCGGCAAATACCTGCTCTATGGTGGGCGTTTCTACTGAATTAAGGTGATGCGCCAGTAATCCGTGGCTGTATTTGCGGGCCATTTCTTGCGCCTGGGCCATAATGGATGGCTCTGATACCAGCGGCTCCAGACAACCCCGGTTGCCGCAGCGGCACAGTTCGCCGCCTTCCAGGGTGATGGTTGTGTGCCCAATCTCTCCGGCTCCGGCGCCGCTGCCCCGATAAAGCTGCTCGTCTACTACAAAGCCGGCGCCCACGCCATAGCGAGCATACACAAATGCCAGCGTTCTAACATTTTTGGCGGCGCCAAACAGCGCTTCGCCCAGGGCCATAGCACGCACGTTGTTGTCTACCGTTACGGGGCGATTGAGACGTTGGCGCAGGTAATCTTTTACAGGAATGTTGTTCCAACCCAGGTTGGGTGCCATCACGTTAACGCCGGTTTCCGGGTCTACCAACCCCGACGCGCCCACGCCCACGCCGATAATATTGCCGGTGTCAATGCCGTGTTGCTCAATTAAATTGTGTAATTGCATCACGGCCTGGTCCAGCACATCATTGGCAGATTTATCCAGCGGGTGGGTAAATGAATGTGAGGCGATGATGTTGGCCCGCAGGTTGGTAAGCGCCACCCGAATTTGCCCCACGCCAATGTGAATACCCACCGCATAGCGGGCGTCCGGCACCAGCCGCAGGGCCATTCTGGGGCGTCCGGCGCCGGGGCGTTGCTGCAAACGGGCAGTGCCCCCTTCTTCCACAATGCCCTGCTCAAGCAGGGCCGCAATTTGGTTTGTGATGGTGGTGTTTGAGAGGCCGGTGAGTTGGGCAAGATGCGCCCGGGAGATGTGTTCGTGCCGGAGCAGGGCTTTGAGGATGGTTTGTAAATTATGTGATTTTATGGTGGCGCTGTTGCTGCCGCTGAGCGTCCGGTGGTTGATCATCAACTACTCGTAAACGAGCTAACGAACGGCCAATAATTAATTAATCACATTGAAAAAATAATAGCAACCCGATTATAGGCCGGCTTGTGCTTGTTGTCAAATCAGGAATCGGTTGTGTCGCTTCCCGGCGCAATTTGGCGTATTCTGTGTCCCTCGTTAGAATGAGAACCCCTGTAACCGGGTTTCCGGGGATTTATGCGTAATTTGGGATAAAGCTATGCGTATCAGAAAAAGTTTACTGTTGTTGGTTGTTTTTTTGGGACTGGCGCTGCTGGTCAACTTGCTGGCGCTGGGGTATCTGGCCAGAACGGTAGCCGGTTCAATGCCGGTTATTTCAGAAAAGGCAGAACAACAGTTGCTGTCGGTGCAGATGCAGGCCCAGTTATGTGACTCCGAGGCGGCATTGTACCGTTACCTGATGGAAGGCGACCCCGATTTCAAACGCCAGTTTAAAAACAACCTGAGCAGTTTTCGGGCCGATGTGCAAGCTTACCGCCGCAGCGCTTCTTCTGACCGCGAGTTGCAGTGGGCCTCTGCGCTGGCCCAAACTCACGGGCAGGCCGATGACGTTGGCTCGCGGCTGGCCCGTCTGCGTGATGCGCAGGAATATCTGGTAGTCAACACCGCCGATGCGGAAATTCAGTTGAATAACCTGCTGGCCCATCAGGTGCGGGCTGTCAGGCCGGAGTCAGATGCGGTGTACCATAACGCCGTCAGCGGTATGCTGGAATATTTAAACCAGATGTCGCTGGCAATTGTCTCTTATCTGGCCTTTCCGGATGCCGCCGAACGGGTGCGGTTTAACGAAGCCGACATTGGCTTTCAGCATCATTTGAACGCCTTCAACCGGGTGGTTCAAACCCCGCAGGAACAATACTGGAGCAACACCATTGATAACCTGTTTTCGCAAATCAAAACCACCGGTATGCTGTTGTTTAATGGCAGAGACCGGCAAGACCAACGATTTGCCAGCTTTGCCGCAATGTTGCAGCAAGCCGGCACCGAGGTGTTGTCTGGTCAGATTCAGCCGCAGGCCGCCACCGACCTGGCCCAAACCCAGCAGCAGCTCCGCAATGCGCTGAATGTGGCCATTGGCAGCAGTTTGTTTGTGGCGCTGGTGTCTACCGTGATTGCCGGGGCTGTTACCTGGCCGCTGCTCCGCCGGCTGGATAGCGGAATCCGGGGGCTGGTTCGCGGCGCAGACCGCGTTTCGCACGGCGATTTGTCACGCCCGGTTGCCCTTTCGGGCAACGATGAGTTGAGCCAGCTTGCCGGCGCGTTCAACGGGATGATGGCCGACCTGGCCGCGCGTGAACAACGGCTCAAGGCCCGCCTGTCAGAACTTGAGGCGTTGCGCCAGGTGAGCCTGCAACTGACCGGCACACTGGATCCGGAACGGGTGCTCAACACCATCGCATCCAGCGCGCTGCGGCTGGTTAACGCCACCGAAGTGCGTATTTTTGTGGTCAACCAGCAGCAACTGGACTTTGCCGCCAGCGCCTGCGCCGAAAGCATTGAGGGCCGCCCGCCCCGTATTCCCCGTGAGGAGGGAATTATTGCGGTGGCCTCTCGCACCGGCCAGCCGCAGGTTATTAATCACGCCGACCGGCATCCCTTGTACACCACCCCGGAAACCCGGGCATGGGGGGTCAAAGCTTCGGCCTCTTTTCCACTTAAACAGGGCCAACTGGTCATTGGCGTAATGGGTGTCTCGCTTGGTGACCGGGACGAGTTTAGCGAGGATAACCTGCGTATCTTGCAACTGCTCTCGGACCAGGCCGCCATTGCCCTGGAAAACGCGCGCCTGTACGAGGGGATGGCTCGGCGTGAGGCCCGCGTGCGCACGCTGGCCGAAAAACTGGCCCACATTCAGGAAGAAGAGCGCCGCCTGATTGGGCTGGATTTGCACGATGGCCTGACCCAGCTTTTGCTCAGTGCCAACATGCATCTGAACACATTCACCGGGCTTGCGGGTGGTTTTGAGGGCCAGCCCGCCGCCGAACTGAATCTGGCCCACGCCCGCGTCCGCGAGGCCATTAACGAGGCGCGCTGGGTGGTTTCTGAATTGCGGCCGGCCGCGCTGGAGGATTTTGGGCTGGTTTCGGGGTTGCGGCAGTACGCCACAGAGTTGAGCGAGCTTGAAAAATGGCAGCTTGAATTTGCGGTTGATTTGGGTTCGGTTAAACTGAATCCCGCCGTTGAAACGGCAATTTTCCGCATTGCGCAAGAGGCGCTCACCAACGCCCGCAAATACGGCCGCCCAAAACGTGTGCGAGTCGCCCTGCAAGCCGATGACACCCAACTGACGCTGGAGGTGCAAGATTGGGGGCGCGGTTTCAACGTGGCTGATTTGCCGCAGGAGGGGCAGCGGTTGGGCCTGGAAGGTATGCGCGAACGGGCGCTGTTGTTGGGCGGCGAACTGACGGTTGAAAGCCAACCGGGGCAAGGCACGCGGATTGTGGCCCGTATTCCCCGTTTTGCCGTGGAGGAACAATGAGTAACGTTTTGAGTGATAAAATTACAGTTTTAGTGGCCGATGACCACCCCATGGTGCGGGAAGGGTTGCGCAGTATGCTTACCGCGCCCGATGTGCAGGTTATCGGCGAGGCCGGCAGCGGCCGCGAGGCTGTGAGCCTGATTGAACGGTTGGCTCCGGCCGTTGCCCTGATGGATATCCGCATGCCGGACATGGACGGCCTGGATGCGTTGCAGGCTATCAACAACCTTAACGTTGCCACGCGCGTCATTATTATCACTACCTATCGCAGTACGGCCTATTTGCTGCGGGCGCTGGCCGGCGGGGCTGCCGGTTTTGTCCTCAAAGATATTCCCCGTGATGAACTGCTGGCAACGGTTCGGGCGGTTGCCGGCGGGGAATCTCGCGTAGACCGCGAATTTTTGCAGAACGTGCTGCGTGACCTGGACGATTTTCCGGAACGCCCCCCCCACGATGACTCCGCGTTGCCCGAATCATTGACGCCCCGTGAAATGGATGTGTTGCACCTGCTGGTGGAAGGGTTGACCAATCAGGGTATTGCCCAGGCGCTCACCCTCAGCCCCGGCACGGTCAAAAGCTACCTGCAAACCATCTTTCAAAAGCTCAATGTGTCAGACCGCACCCAGGCCGCGGTCAAAGCCATCCGGCTGGGGCTGGTGAAGTAGCTCACCCCAACGCTTCCGGGTTGAGCACGTTTTCCGGTTTGCCGCTGAAAAAACTGATCACATTCCGGAAGGCCGCGCCAAAGTACAACTCGTAACTGCATGTTTCAACATAGCCCAGATGGGGCGTGCACAGCACGTTGGGCATGGTCAGCGCCCAGTAGTTGGTATCGTAAACCGGTTCCTGCTCAAACACGTCCAGCGCGGCCCGGCCCGGACGGCCTTCGGAGAGCGCCCGTTGCAGCGCGCCGGGTTCAACCAGCGCGGCCCGGCTGGTGTTCACAAACAACGCCGAGGGCTTCATTTGTGTCAAATCCGCGTAGCGTACCAGGCCGGTAGTGGCCGGTTTTAGCCGCAGGTGCAGCGACAGCACATCGCTTTGCTCAAAGAAAGCGTGCCTGTCCGGCGCGGCCTCAAACCCATCGGCCTTGGCCTGCCGCCGCGAGTCCTCACTGCCCCACACCAGCACGTCCATGCCAAAAGCCGCGCCGTACCGCGCCACCCGCCTGCCGATTTTGCCGTAACCCCAAATACCCAGCGTTTTTCCCTCCAGCCTGTCGCCGATGTTGGTTTGCCAGTGACCGGCCCGCATTCCGTTGACCGCAGGCACAAGTTTGCGCATGGCGGCCATAATCAGCGCCCACGTCAACTCTGCCGTTGCCACCGGCGAACCAACCCCTTCGGTAATGGCAACGTTGTGCCGGGTGCAGGCTGCCACATCCACGTGGCCGGCCACCTTGCCCGTCTGGCTGATGAGCTTGAGCCGGGGCAGCCGGGCCAGCAAATCTTCGGTGATGCGGGTGCGCTCGCGGGTTAGCACCAGCGCGTCGGCGCCGGCAAAGCGGCGGGCCAGTTCGTCAATATCGGTCACGGTGTCGTGGTAAATTTCTACATCAAAACCATCCAGCAGCCGGAAGCACTCCAGCGTTTGCACGGCGTGCTGGTAATCATCGGGGATGATAATTTTCATTTTTCCACCTCTTGTGCCCTGTTTGTTGCTATTATTGCCCAGCATCACCAATCCACACAAATTGTGTGCCCAAAGCCGGGGCTGAAATGCCGGTCATCGGTGAGGGATGTGAGTAACAATACCCACCCCTTGCAAATGGCAGGTTGCAAACCCCTCCACATGGGGGTAGTTAAACTAACCCCAATTTGGTAACCTTAAGTATACTGCCGTATTCTGAAAACTCCTCTGCCTGATTTTTGAGAAACCACACACTGCAGATGAACACACTGCTTTGGACCACAATTTGGGGTACTTTAGGTGGCTTGCTAGCCTGGAAAATTGGTTTTCCCGGCGGGGCCGCCGTTGGCGCGTTGCTGGGCAGCGGCTTGTACAACCTTGTTGCCACAAACATCCGGTATGATATGCCCCTGCCGTTGGAACTGGCCGCCCAAATTGCCGTTGGAGTGGTGGTGGGCAGCACCTTTAACCGCGAACTGCTGCAAAGCGGCGCGTCTGTGCTGGTTTGGGGGGTGATTGGCGCCACCATCTACCTGATTGTAGGACTGATTCTGGCCTCGGTTGCATCCCGATTGGGCTATCTCACTTTTGATACTGCGCTGTTTGGCTTTTCACCCGGCGGCTTTACCGGCATGAGTATTCTGGCCGGTGCAGAAGGCGCAGAGCCGGCCAAGGTTTCATTAATCCACTTCACCCGCGTTGTAATGCTGTTTATAGTTGTTCCGTTAATGGTGCGCTTGTTAGCCGTGCGCTGACGTTGCATTAATAATTTTCGATACCCCAATTCCAATTCTGTTAATTTTATATTTCCAAGGAGGAAAGAAAAAATGAACCTAAGAAAGTTTCAGTTTGTTGTGTCATTGTTGGCTTTGGCGCTGGTGATAGCTGCCTGCGCCCCGGCCACCGAGCCGCCGCCTCCAACGGCGGCCCCGGCTCAGGAAGAGGCCGCCCCCACCGAGGCGCCGGCTCAGGAAGAGGCAGCACCGGCGGAAGAAGCCGCGCCCGCTGAAGAATCGGCCTCTGGTTTTACCCCCTCTAACGTAGAGTGCATTGCCCCGGCCAACCCCGGCGGCGGCTGGGACTTCACCTGTC
>RFJF01000749.1 GCA_003695455.1 Chloroflexota bacterium | reverse complement strand
GCCTGGGCTTACCGCTGACGGCCCTGCTGTGGGCCGGAAACGTGACGGCCACCGCTTCCGGGCGGGGGCGCGCCAAATTTAGCGGGTCGCTGGCGGGGCTGGTTGTGTTTGGAGCCGCCTCGGCAGGACTGGTTCCGGGGTGGGGGGCGGCGGGCGCGGCAGCGGCGCTGGTGCTGGCGGTGGCTGTGAACACGGCGGCGTTGCTGGTCATTCTGCGCCGCGATTTTTCACCGCGCCGGACCGAACTACTCGGCGTGGGGCTGGCGGGGTTGTTCGCTCTCGCTGTAATTTTGGCAGTGGGCTGATGGTTGAACCTGATTTTGTGCGCGTGCCGGCCGGTAATTTTATCTACGGCCCGGAAATTACCTACGAACGGCTGGAAAAAGCGCCGCCGCCGCGTCCCCGGCAAACTATGTGGCTGGATGAATTTTGGGTGGCCCGCGCGCCGGTCACGTATTCCCAGTGGAAAGCCTTTGAGGACGATACCGGCTACCGCCGTCCCGGCAACTGGTGGGCCATCCGTCGCGGGCTGCGCGGTTGGCTGCGCCGCTTTGCCATTTGCGCCGAATATCCGCCGGAGATGGCAAATTACCCGATGGTGGATGTGACTCTGGCCGACGCGCAAGCCTGGTGCGCGTGGATGTCGGCGCGGTTGGGGGTGACCGTGAGCCTGCCCACCGAGTTCCAGTGGGAAAAAGCGGCGCGGGGTGTGGACGGGCGCAGCTATCCGTGGGGCGAGGAGTTGCCCCGCCCCGACCAGTCGCGTTTGCAGCCGACGCACCGGCTGGGGCCGGATTATTTTTGGCACAACCTGCGCCACCCCCGCCCCCGCCGCGAGCTGGCCCGCAGTGGCTGGTACTGGCGAACCGGCGCCCCGTGGCCGGTGGGGAGCGCCCCGCGCAACGTCTCGCCGTACGGGGCGCTGGACATGGCCGGCAACATCTGGGAATGGACAACCAGCCGCTACCACCCGGACGAGCCGCGCTTTCACGTGGTTAAAGGCGGCTCGTGGGGTTACAGCCCGGCGCACACCGCCGCCAACTGCCGCAGCGCGTGCAGCATCACCATTCCCAGTGGTGAATATCACGCGCAAGGCACAGGATTCAGGGTAATTACAATGATGAATGGCGAATTGTGAATGGCGAATGAGCGTCTGGAATGTGGCAGTCTGTTTATTTGGCAATTGTTCATTTCTCATTGTTCATTGGTAATTGATATGGGGGAATTATGACCGATATACTTTTGATTAACTTTCGGAATGAGCGGGATATGTACCCGCCGTTTGGCATTATGTACGTGGCCGACGCGTTGATGCAGCAGGGGCACACCGTGGAACTGTGGCACGAAACCGACGCCGCGCTCGAAGAATTTGTGCGCCGGGTAGAGCGCGCCCGCCCGCTGTGGGTGGGCTTCAGCACTATCACCGGGCCGCAACTTGTGCCCACCATCGAGGCCAGCCGCCGGGTGCGGGCGCTGGGCATCCCCGTGGTGTGGGGCGGTGTGCACGCCACCATCATGCCGCAGGAGGTTTTGCGCGAAGATTACGTGGATTTTGTGGTGGTCAACGAGGGCGAAATCACCGCGCAGGAGTTGACGCACCAATTGCAAAACGGTCGGGATTTTGGCCGGGTGTGGGGGCTGGCCTGGAAAGATTCTGCCGGGCGGGTGGTGGTCAACCCGGAGCGCCCTTTCATCGAAAATCTGGATGACTTTTCGCCGCGCTGGGATTTGCTGCCGGATGTGAGCGCCTACCTGCTGCAATCCGGCCCGTTCGACCGGGCCATCCCGGTCTACATCAGCCGGGGCTGCCCGTTCCGCTGCGGTTTTTGCTACAACGAGGTGGTGATGAAACGCACCTGGCGCCAGCACAGCGATGAATTCATCCTCAACCAGATTGCGTGGCTCAAGCGCGAACACGGCATCAACGCCGTGGATTACGCCGACGATTACCTCTTTGGGCGGCCTCGTCCGATGAAACGACTGGTGGAAAAAGTGAATATGCCGTGGAGCGGGCAAGTGCGGGTGCAACTGCTCAAACCGGAATTTGTGCAGTGGATGGCCGACACCGGCTGCCAGTGGGTCAACATTGGCGCCGAAAGCGGCAGTCAGGCCGTGCTCGATTCCATCAGCAAGGACCAGAAGGCCGAAATGATTGAGTGGGGCGTGCAAAATCTGGC
>RFJF01000078.1 GCA_003695455.1 Chloroflexota bacterium | reverse complement strand
TTCCAGTTTGAGCCGGCTTTTCAGCTCGCCGCGAGGCATGCCCAGCCGCAGCGGGTACGTTTGGTGATAATCGGCCAGCGCGGACTTGAGCCGCCCCAGCAAGGCCGACCAGCCCGCCCGCGAAGCCAGCAGCGTTTTGGCGCGGGCCAGCGCCTCGGCGGGCGGCGGCGGCGCGTCTCCGGCGGTGTCATCCAGCGCAAACACCTGGCCCGATTTGAGCAACCCGTGCAGCGCCGCCGAGGCTGTTCCGGTGGGCAAGCCACACTCTGCTACCGCGACTTTTGCGGCCAGCGGCCCGCGCCGGTCCAGTTCTGCCAGCAGTAAATCTTCCGGCGTGCCGGCCAGCAGGGTTTCCAGCCGGGCCAGCAAGTCGGTGCGAAAACGGCGGTGCCGCCGCCGGGGCAGGGGGTCTACCACCACCCCGCCGCCAATGGTCAGCGAGGGCGACGGCTGGCGAATGATGAAATGGTCGCCTTTGACCACCGGAATTCGCCGCGCCAGCCGCAACTGCACCCAACCCGATTGCCCCGGCTCAAGCTGGCGCGCGCCCAACAGTCGAACATAGCCGGGCACTTCTGCCGCGCCGGTAAACAGTTCAACTTCCTGATTGTGCTTGAGCGGTTTGGGAGAATCGGGCAGCAGTTTGAGGTGCGCGTCAACCAACTGCGACGGCTCAAGCCAGCCGGGGGTGGTAACCACGCTGCCGCGCGTCACGTCATCGGTGCTGACGCCGGTCAGGTTAACCGCCGTGCGCGAGCCGGGATCGGCGGCAGTGACGCTTTTTTTGTGCGATTGCAGCCCCCGGATGCGGCTTTTGAGGCCCTGCGGCAAAATTTCCACATCCTGCCCCACCGTCAGTTGGCCGTCGAGCAGGGTGCCGGTGACCACCGTGCCAAAGCCGCTGATGGAAAATACGCGGTCAACCGGCAGGCGGGGCCGCCCCTTGTTGGCGCGGGCCGGAGCCTGAGCCAACATTTCATCGAGCGCGGCCAGCAGTTCCGGCACGCCGCTGCCCGCCACCGCAGAAACCGGCAGAATGGGCGCGTTTTCCAGCACCGTGCCCACCATTGTTTCGGCAATGTCGGCCTGCACCAGTTCAAGCCAGTCCGGGTCATCAACCATGTCTGTTTTGGTCAGGGCAATCACGCCGCGCGGGATTTCGAGCAAATTGAGGATGGAGAGGTGTTCGCGGGTTTGGGGCATCACGCCTTCATCGGCGGCAATCACAAACAGGGCCGCGTCAATGCCGCCCACGCCGGCCAGCATATTTTTAATAAAATCCTTGTGGCCCGGCACGTCCACAATGCCAATGGCTTCGCCGGAGGGCAAATTGAGCCAGGCAAAGCCCAAATCAATGGTCATTTCGCGCTGTTTTTCTTCTTTGAGCCGGTCCGGGTCAATGCCGGTCAGCGCCCGCACCAGGGTAGATTTGCCGTGGTCCACGTGGCCGGCGGTGCCAATCACGCGCATGGTTACGCCTGCCCCTCTGCAATTTCCTCAAACCGGCGCTGCCAGTCGGCGGCGGCGGCGGCGCGGGTTTGAATGTCTTCTTCAATGATCTGCAGGGCAATGTTCAACTGGGTTTCAACGGCGGCGTGCAATTTGCCCAACTCTTCAACCCGGGTTTGCAGCGATTGGATACTGCGCTGAAAATCGGTAAACTGGGGCTGCATTTCCATGGATTGTTTCTGCCAGCGCTGTTCAAACTCTGACTGGAATTTATCGAGCGTACTCCGCTGGCGCTCCTCGGCCAGCCGCTGGAGTTCGCCAAAACGGTGCTGGTCGCGCTGGAGCCGTTCCTGAAAATCCTGCAACGAGGTGAGGGCGCGTTTGTTGAGCTGGTAAAATTCGGTGTATTTTTCCATTGCCACTTCAACTTCCCGTATGCGGCGCTCACCGTGTTCTGCTTTGCCAACCCAATCCTTCAACTGGCGCTCGCGCTGGGCCAGTTGAAAATCCATGTGTTCGCGGTAATTGCGAATTTCGTCGCGCAGACTTTGCAGAGCGGCTTCATATTTGGCGTACTGCGGCATCTGGTCGGCGGTGAGCTGCAACTTGGTGGTGTTGGCCGCAACTTTTTTGCTCAATTCCGGCAGTTCGGCCTGCATTTCGGCCAGTTTGCGCATATCGGCCCGGCGCTGCTCTTCGAGCAACTTGATGGGCGCGGTGCGCTCGTCTACGGCGCGGCTCACAGACTCGAGTTTGGCCTGCACCTTGCTCAATTCCTGATTGAGCCGGGTCGCTTCGGTGCGGGCCAGCGAAACCTGCTCCTCAAATCGCTCAATTTTCTGCACTTCCCGGCGCACATCGTTAATGGCAACCGTGTGGTTATCGAGCTGTTTGAGCAGCAACGCCTGATTTTGGCCTACAACCTCAGGGTCGCTGCCGCCGCGCGTTTTGCGCTCAACCAGATGCAAAATTTCATCCTTCAGGTGGGCCAGTTTGTCATCTACCTGCGCGGCCTGGGCCAATTGAGACTGCGTTTGGGCCAGTTCCGCCTCCAACTGCCGGATGCGGTGCGCCTGTTCCTGCGCCGCGTATTCCTGGGCTTCGATCTTTTGTTGCAATTTGGCAATGGTGGCCTGCACCTGCTGGTTTTTCTGTTCAAGCAGGTTCAGTTGAGAGGCCAGTTGCGACGGCTCCATAAATTTCTCCGTTCAATCAGGTTAGCGGTCAATTGTATCACGAGTTGGGGGCGACAGCAAAAGATTTTTGGATTCGTCACTCGCCATTCGCCATTCGCCATTCGCTATTCGCCATTCGCTATTCGCTATTCGCTATTCGTCACTCCCTGCCCCCTGTTTTCACAGATTGTTTGCCTGCCCTGCGGTTTGTTGGTAAGATAACCCAATGTCTGAAAAAAGTTATCCCGACGCGCCCCGTGTTGCCGTGGGCGCGGTTGTTTTGTTTGAAGATAAAGTAGCGCTGGTGCTGCGCGGGCAGGCTCCGTCAAAAGGTATGTGGGCCGTGCCCGGCGGACGGGTGGAACTGGGCGAAACCCTGCAAGCCGCCGCCGAGCGCGAAGTGCTGGAAGAAACCGGCCTGCGGGTGCAGGCCGGCGAGGTAGTGTTTACCTTTGATGCCATTGAGCGCGACCCGGATGGCCGGGTTAAGTACCACTACGTGATTCTGGACCTGCTGGCAACGCCGCTTGATCCCCGCGCTCCGTTGCGCCCCGGTGATGACGCCGACGACGCGCGCTGGTTTTCGCGGACGCAAATCAACCAACCCGATTTGCCCATTTCGGCCACAACCCGCAACCTGCTCAACCGGCTAATGGCCGCCGGCTGACATCTGTACTCTGTACTCTGGATTCTGAAAAAATGACCGACCCCAACCAACCCACCGACCGCCACCGGCTGCGGCTGGTGTTTGCCAAAAAAAAGCAGGTCAAATACATTTCGCACCTGGATTTGGCGCTGGCGTGGGAGCGCAGTTTGCGGCGCGCCCAAATTCCGCTGGCGTATTCGCAGGGGTTCAACCCGCGGCCCAAAATGCAGTTTGCCTCCGGGTTGCCGTTGGGAACCACCGGCAGCGCCGAAATTCTGGATATTATTGTGACCGGAGACATCACCGCCGAGGAAGCATTCAGCCGGATTGTCCCGGCCCTGCCGGTTGGCATCGGGCTGGTGTCGGTGGAGGAAGTCCCGCTCAAATCGCCCACGCTGCAAAATCTGCTGGCGCAGGCCGAATACCGGGTGACGGTAGAAACCGACCTGTCTGCGGAGGAGTTGGCCCGGCGCATTGAGGCTTTGCTGGTCGCGGAGCAAATCATTGAAACCCGCACCCGCAAAAAACGGCAGGAGCAGTTTGATTTGCGCCCGTGGCTGCACGAGCTGCGGCTTGAATCTGCGGCGGATGGCGACGCCTGCCTGTTTATGCGCGTTACCGCCGGTCAGCACGGCAACCTGCGCCCGGAAGCGGTGCTGTCGGTGCTGGA
>RFJF01000748.1 GCA_003695455.1 Chloroflexota bacterium | reverse complement strand
CCAGCGGCGTGCCGCTGCGCGCCGCCGGTTGGGATGCGGCGGCAGAATCAACATCGGCCAGATGAATCCGCCCGCCCGGCCCGCGCCCGGCCACCCGGCCCAAATCTACGCCCAGTTCGCGGGCGCGCCGTTTGGCGGCGGGCGTGGCGGTGAAACCGGTTTGCCCCTCGGCGGGCGGCGGCGCTGCGGGAAGACTCGCCTGCCCGGCAGTCAGGTCCGCCAGCGGTGTGCCGCACGGAACCGTTTCCCCTTCGGCGACGTGAATCTGCGCCAGCACACCCGCCGCCGGCGCTTCAAATTCCATCACCGATTTATCGCTTTCAAATTCAAACAGAATTTCACCGGCCTGCACCGCATCCCCCGGCTGTTTGCGCCAGCGCGAGAGGGTGCCTTCGGTCATGGTCAGTCCCAGTTTGGGCATTACAATTGTGAGGTGTTTGTCACGGGTCATGGGCTTAGTCACAGGGTAGCAAGCAGCAGAGGAGCGGGGTTGCAGGGGTGAAGGGGAGACAAAAGGATGGCTTGTGGTTGGGGAATTGACAAATTTTGTTCATTGGCAATTGTTCATTGATTCAGGTATTCGCTCAAATCCACCGGCGGATAGCTCACCCGCGAGCCGTATTCGCGGCGCTCCCGTTTGTAGGTGGCGTCAATGCCGATTTTGGTGTGTACCCCGCGCTGGTTGGCGGTGGGGTCCATTTCGTGCCCCTGCGAACCCGGCACGGTAAAAATATCGAGGCTCCAGTCCACCCGGTTGGTCAGCGCCCACAGCACATCGGCGGGGTCGTAAATGTTCACGTCCTCGTCAACCACAATGACGTTTTTGATGTTGACGTGGGCGGTCATCGCTGCCAGCGCCAGATTTTTGGGCTGGCCGGGGTTGTCGCGCCGCATCTGCACAATGGCAGAAAAACCGTTGCTGTAGGGCGGAATGTGAACGTTGGCCGTGGGGTTGATGTGGCGCACAAATTTGCGCAGCAGCGGCTCGCGGGGCAACACGTTGCCAATGTAGATGTGCTCGTACCAGCCGGGGATGATGGTCTGGAAGATGGGGGCATCGCGCCAGCAAACCGCGGTGACTTCCACCGTAGGGCTGTCCCACAACTCGCCGTGGTAGCCGTGGAACTCGGCCAGCGGTCCTTCCGGGCTGGTTTGGGCCGGATGCACCAATCCCTCGATGACGATTTCCGCCTCGGCGGGGATGTCCACGTCCACCGTCACCCCGCGCCGCACCGGCACACCCTGCCCGCGGATGGCTCCGGCGATGGTCAGTTCGTCCTCGTCGGTGCGCACGCCGGCGGCAATCATAATGGCCGGGTCCAGCCCAATAGCCACGGCGATGGGAAACGGCGCGGCGGGATCGGGCCGACTGTCCATGAACTGGCGCACGTGCCGCCACTCGTTCACGTTAAAGCCAAAACCGCGCGGCCCGGTGCGCAGCATGCGGTTGTAACTGAGGTTGCCGCGCCCGGTCACGGGGTCTTTGCTGACAATGACGCCGCCGGTGATGAACGCGCCGCCGTCGCCGCGGGAGTGGGTGGGCAGCGGCAGTTGGGTCACGTCGGCGTCTGCGCCGGTGCGGACGTTGGCCTGCCACACCGCCGACTCGACTGGCACGGGGGGGATGCCGTTCGCCGGTTCCAGGACGCGGGCCATCACGTCAATAATTTCAGGCTCGGCGCAGCCCAGCGCAATGGCGGCCCGTTTCTGGTTGGCAATGCCGCCGGCAAAAATCGGCCAGTTGCTGCCCTGCACCGCTTCAAATAGCGGCGCGCCGCCACCCGAACGGGCCAGCGTGGCAGCCACATCGGCCAGCTCGTGTACCAGACTGACCGGGCGGCGCACCCGCGCCAACTGCCCGGCCTCTTCCAGTGCGGCAATGAAGGTTCGCAAATTGTGGATAGATGCCATTTTATACACCTCTGTGAAAATACGGTAGACGGATTTTTGCCACGCTGCAGAGTCATTCCCATCTGGCGTGGGGGTAGTGGGCAAGAATACTCTGGTCTTTTGAGATGAGAATATTGTGGTTCAGGTCTGCGTGGGCCACAATGATGCGGTCAAAGGGGTCCCGGGTCCAGTCAACTGCCAGCGCCCGGCTGATGACGCTGTTAAAATTTTTATCGCACACTTTGAGGCCAATCCGGCCAGACAGGTCCGACACAATGTCATCAGGTTTCACTGTTATCCGCTCAATTTCATACAAATATTGCAGTTCCAACCGGACAACCGGCGAAATATAAATCTCGTTGTCGTTGATTAAATCCCTGGCCTGCGGGCTGAATTTTTCCACCTGCCCGGCGTAAAGCCAAACCACAATGTGCGTATCAAGGTAGATCAACGTTTACCTCTTGCTCCCAGTGAATATCTGCCAAATCATCTGCATCTCCCGTAATCACCGAGGGTCTTGAAACCAGATTTTGCAATTTATCAATCTTGTCAACCGGCACAATTCTTAATTTTCTACCGCCTTTATTAATTTCAATCGGCACGCCCGTGTCTAACACTTCTTCCAGCAATTTGTAAATATTGGTTCTTAACTCTGTTGGCGTGATTGTTTTCATTACCGTTCCTCCAAAACACCCAATTTTGAAATACGTACGTTGTTAAAATTTTGTACGTACATCGTACCCGGCCAATTGTTCATTGTCAAGTTTGTAAATTTGGGAAAATTGTTTTAGCCGGCAACGATCGTTACAACACATAATTGACCACGCCGGTAACGGCCTGTGCAATGTCATCCACGCCGGGCAGGATGAATTTTTCCAACTCCGGGTGGTAGGGGAACGGCACATTTTTGGTTGCCACCCGAATGACCGGCCCGTCCAGGTAGCCGATAGCCTCTTCGGCCAGCACGGCGGCAATTTCCGCGCCGGGGCCGGCCCGGCGGTGGGCTTCGTGGACAATGACGGCGCGGTGGGTTTTTTTGACCGATTCCACCAGCGCGGCGGTGTCCAGTGGCACCAGCGTGCGCGGGTCAATCACCTCTACCGAGATGCCGCTGCCGGCCAGTTGCTCGGCGGCGGCCAGCACGTTGGGCAGCACGCCGCCAATGGCGATGACGGTGGCGTCGGTTCCCTCGCGGCGCAGGGCGGCTTCGCCAAAGGGAACGGTGTAATCTTCGGCGGGAACAATATCGCGGGCGGCGTAGAGCATTTTGTGCTCAAAAAACATCACCGGGTCTTCACCCCGAATGGCGGTTTTGAGCAGCCCTTTGGCATCGTACGGCGTGGCGGGAATGGCAATTTTGAGACCCGGAACGTTCATAAACCAGGCTTCCGGGCTTTGCGAGTGTTGGGCCGCCGCCGAGCCGGGTGCGCCGTTGACCACACGCAGCGTGAGCGGTACGTTAGCCTTGCCGCCGCTCATGTAGCGGGCTTTGGCAACCTGGTTGACAATCTGGTCCATGGCCACGGTCGTAAAATCGGCGAACATGATTTCCACAATGGGCCGCATGCCCACCAGCGCCGCGCCCAACCCCGCGCCCACAATGGCCGCCTCGGAGATGGGGGTATCTCGCACCCGGTTTTCACCGAACTGCTCAAGCATGCCGGCAGACACGCCAAACACGCCGCCAAACAGCCCCACGTCCTCGCCCATCAAAAAAACGGACGGGTCGCGCTCCATTTCTTCGGTCATTGCTTCGCGCAGCGCTTCGCTAAAGGTTATTTCCCGGTGTAGAGTGCTCATTTCTCTCCCTAATTCCCAACCCCTGATTCCTGACTCCTGACTCAAAATACCCGGCCGTGGTGCGTGTTGTGGTACACGCCGTCCAGCGCGGATTCCGGGCGCGGCTGCGGCCCGGCGGCGGCAAACTGCACCGCCTCATCAAGCTGCGCCTGCACCGATTGCTCAATGGCAGCCAGTTCACTTTCGGCAGCCAGCCCCTCGGCCAGCAGGCGAGCGCGGAAGGTCGCCACCGGGTCGCGCTGCCGCCACTCGGCCAGTTCTTCCGGGGAACGGTAGACCATCGGGTCGCCCTCGTAGTGGCCGCGGTAGCGGTAGGTTTTGCCCTCGATGAACGTTGGCCCCTGCCCGGCGCGGGCGCGGGCCGCCGCCGACTGGGTGGCTTCCAGCACCGCCAGCACATCGTTGCCGTCCACAATCACGCCGGGGAATCCGTACCCCTCGGCCCTGACGGACAGATCCGCCACCGGGGCCTGCT
>RFJF01000747.1 GCA_003695455.1 Chloroflexota bacterium | reverse complement strand
GCCGTTATCGCCGTTTTGTTTGGTCTGGCCGGCCTTGTGCAGTTTGACCAGAATATCGTGCAGAAAGCCGGGACGCTCCTTTTCCGGAATGTCCGGGTAGCGGCACAAATCGGCCTTGATTTGGTGTACAAATTCACGTTCCTCATCCAGAACCGCCGCTTTGAGCGCCTCGCTGGCCCAGTTGGGGGCCAGCTTTTGCAGCCCCCCAAATACGGCCCTGTTTTTGTAGCCCATGCGTTTTTCCTGCATGAGCATTTTGCTTAAATTTTCAATATTATTGGCAAGCATTCTCAGGTAATCCGCTAAAAGGTCAATCCTTCATATACCACAATGCCCAGCGCGTTTGGCCCTACCCGCGTAGCCAGGTCCGGGCCGTACTGAATAATTGGAAATTGCAGATTTGGGAAACTTTGTTCAAGCCGTTCTTGCAGCGCGCGGGTCTCTTTGCCGGGGGTTTGACCCCGCTGAATGATAGCAGTTTGCTCCAGATTATCAAATTCAGAAACAAATTCAAACAGCTTTTCAATGGCTTTATCTGTGGTGCGTACTTTTTCAAGGGGAATGATATCGCCGTCTTCAATGAACAGAATCGGTTTTATGTTGAGCATGGAACCCAATATGGCCTGCGCGCGACCAATGCGGCCGCCGCGCTCCAGGTATTCCATGGTTTCCACAAAAAATATCATATAAATATGGGGAATCATACCCCGCACAATCCGCACAATTTCATCCAGGTCTGCGCCGTCCTGCGCAGCCTGCGCCGCCGCTTTGGCCAAAATTGATAATCCCATTGAGGTGGTCATTGAGTCAACCACGGCAATGGAACACCGGCCCAACAGCGATTCCGCACCCTGTGTGGCCCGGTCAATGGTTTTGCTCAAATGGCCCGAAATGTGAATTGACAAAATTTGGTCGGTTTGTTGATGAAGCCGGGCATATAATTGTTCAAATGCCGAAGCGTTTGGCGGGCAACTGACCGGATATCCACCACTAAAATTCTGCCGGTGGAAGAGGCCTTCGGTGTCAATGTCTACCCCTTCCTGAAACGTGCTGTTGCCCAGTTTAATAGTGAGCGGCACCACGTGAATCCCCAGCGCCTCGGCCTCGCCAGGTTCAAAATATGCTGTACTATCTGTGACAATAGCGACCTTTTTAGACACAGAACCGTTACTCCACTGAAATAATATAGGGATAGTGGGGTTGTCCTCCACTATGAATTTCTGTTTCAAGATGGGGAAAGCGGGCAGAAATCTGCCCGGCAACCCCGGCGGCTTCCTGGGCCGATGCACCCTCGCCGTAGTAAAGCGTGACAATTTCAAAATCGTCCGCCGCCAACCCCGACAGCGCATCCAGCACCACAGAGGCGGCAGTTTGTCCTGCACTGACCAGTTTTCCGTCTACCAGCCCAATCAGCGCCCCGGCTTCAACCGGCAAGCCGTTTACGGTAGTATTGCGTACTGCCCGCGTAATTTCAAGTGTGACCACATCTTGTGCGGCGGCGGTCATGCGCTGCACATTTTGGGCCGGTTCGGTGGCGGCATTAAATGCCAGCAACGCAGCAACCCCCTGCGGCACGGTACGGGTGGGAACAACCTGCACATTTTTGTCTGATAACTTCTGCACCTGTTGGGCCGTTAATATAATATTACCGTTATTTGGCAAAATCAGCACATGTTCGCTGCCAATCGAGTCGATTACGTCAAGTAATTCCCGCGTGCTGGGATTCATGCTCTGCCCGCCGGGCACAATTTGGGTAACACCCAGGCTGGTGAACACGTCGCCCAACCCGTTGCCGGGTACTACTGCTACCGTGGCTGTTTCCGGCGCAACTGCCGCCGCACGCTGCGCCACAAAGGTGCGGGCCTGCTCGGTGAGGTTTTCTACCACCACATCGCTGAGTACGCCCAGCTCGGCCCCGTAACTGATGGGTACGCCGGGGTCCGTGACGTGCACGTGAACCTTGACAGTACGAGAATCTCCCACCACCACAGTGGACCAACCCAACCGGCCCACTGCCGAACGGATACCGGCCACATCAAGCCCGTTGCCGTTGATTAAATATTGCACATCGTAGCCAAATTCTTCGCCAGCCACCCCCAACAAGGATTTCAGCGCCGGGGCATTTTTGGCGGCGGCTTCCTGTTCAACCGATTCGTTGCGCACAAATCGCAGCCAGCCTTCCAGCATGAACAGCAGCCCCTGCCCGCCGGAGTCGGTTACGCCCGCCTCTTTGAGTACCGGCAGCAAATCCGGGGTGCTGGCCTGCGCCACCCGTGCCGCGTCAACCATGTTGGCAAGCTGGCTGATCAGGTCCCGGCTGGCCTCCGCACTCTGCCGGGCGGCTTCGGCCATGGCGCGGGCCACGGTTAAAATGGTGCCCTCTACCGGTTCCAGCACGCTCTGGTAGGCACTGCTCATCCCCAGCCCGGTGGCGTGGGCCAAATCCTCGGTTGTAAAATGGGGCTTGTTGTGTAATCCGTTGGCCATTCCCTGAAAAAACTGCGACAGGATAACCCCGGAGTTGCCGCGCGCGCCCAGCAGCGCGCCGTGCGCCGCCGACGCCGCCACCGCGCCGGCCGAAGAATCGGCAGACAGGTCTGCGGCGTCAAGCGCAGAACGAATGGTCAGGTACATGTTGGTGCCGGTGTCGCCGTCTGGCACAGGAAAAACGTTCAGCCCGTTGACCACATTCACATGGGCTTCAAGCCATTGTTTTCCGGCCCGGAGCATATGTTTTAGCCCCACGCCATTGCAGGCGTACACCGTGTTTTCCTCGATTCTGAATCCTTGTGATGACAGGTAGGTAGTTAGTGACATTCAAATTCTATCCGGTTGTTTTTAATTCAGCCCCGTTTTGCCAATTTTTTTGGACTGTGCTATATTTTCCTCTTGCGTCTGTACAGACCAGCAATTATACGCAAAACATCTTGCGGAATCAACTGAAATCTAGCAATAAAGGACGTTTGACATGGCCAAGTGCGAAATCTGCGGAAAAAAACCAATGAGCGGTAACAATGTGAGCTTTTCTCAGCGACACACCAAGCGCAAATGGAAGCCCAATATTCAAAAAGCAACCATTATGATGGACGGCCAACTGAAAAAGGTAAAAGTTTGCTCTCGATGCCTGCGCACCGCTTCAAAAGCTTGATACTCCGGTTATCAAATTTTTAAAGGCCAGCGTTAAAGCTGGCCTTTTGCTTTGTTGGCAGCAATGCCACACAACCCGGTAATAATACAACGTTCACCCAAAAAAATCAAGGGTTTTTTTAAATCTGCTGTTGGCGACTGTGAGCATTGTGAAGTTGACCGCAACCGGCGGCAATATCAATGCCGCGCCGCAGCCGGACCGTGGTGGGGATTCCGGCAGCCTGCAACCGGTCTCTGAAGGCGTACACCCGCGCATCCGGCGAACCACTCCACGGCGAACCGGGCGTGGGGTTGAGCGGAATCAAATTGACGTGGCACAGCAGGCCGCGCAGCAGGTGGGCCAACCGGTCTGCCTGCGCGTCAGAATCGTTTTGGCCGTCCATCAGCGCGTACTCAAATGTTACCCGGCGGCGGGTCACAGAAATGTAATCGCGCACGGCCTGCATCAGCGTGTCCAGCGGATAACGGCGGTTGAGCGGCACAATCCGGTTGCGCAGGGCATCGTCCGGGGCATGCAGCGAGACCGCCAGCCCTACCTGCTCCGGCTCTTTGCTCATCCGCCGGATAGCCGGCACCAGCCCCACGGTGGATACGGTCATACTGCGCGCGCCCAAATTAAAGCCGTCCGGGTCGTTCAGCCGCCGGATGGCTTTCCACGTTTCGGCGTAATTTGCCAGCGGTTCGCCCATCCCCATAAACACAATGTTTGTTACGCGCCGGTCCTGCTGGTCAAGCCGACGGGCAAAATAGAGCACCTGCGATACAATCTCGCCGGCGGTCAGGTTGCGCATAAAACCCATTTGCCCGGTGGCACAAAATGGACAACCCATCGCGCAGCCGGCCTGCGTACTGATGCACAGCGTATTGCGCCGGCTGTAGCGCATCAACACGGCCTCAATTTCCCGGCCATCCGGCAGGGCAAACAGTAATTTGCGGGTGAAGCCGTCCGATGATTCCAGCGCGGCCGTCTCGCGCAGCGGTTCGCCGGCAAACTCGGCAGCCAGCCGTTCCCGCAATAATTTGGGCAGGTTGTGCATCTGCCGCACATCGCACACGTGGCGGCGGTAGAGCCACGTTTCAAGCTGTTTCACCCTAAAGTCCGGCTCGCCCCAGCCGGCCAGCACCCCGCGCAACTCTTTTCGGGATAAATCCAGCAGTGAAGGCCGCACCTGATTTTCAGTTTCAGTTTGATGATTATCAATCAATTATCAATTACCAATGAACAATTATCAAAATTTGTTGCAATGCAACCCTGCCGGGCAGTGCAGTTTATCCGGCGCTTTTTCTGCGCCGGAACAGTCCGGCGATTTTTCGGGGCACAAAGGTGACGGCCCGCCATACCAGCGAAAGCGCGTTTTTAACAAATCGGAATACTGCCAGCCAGAACCGTTTGACAAATCCCAGATAGGCATGCGTGCCGCGCCGGGCGGCAGTGGCTCCCGATGCCACCGCCGGGCCAACCGTGCCCGCCACCTGACCCGCCCCGCTCACCACCATTGAGCCGGTTGTTTTGCCGGCCTCGCCCATTTTACCGGCACCGCTCACAATCAGTGAACCAGCAGCTTTGCCCGCCTCGGCAACTTTACCGGCCCCGCCGGCAATCACCAAGCCGGCGGCAGAGCCGCTTTCAGCCAGCCAGCCGCCAATGCGGCGCTCGTCCACGCCAGAAATGGTGCGCAGGCT
>RFJF01000746.1 GCA_003695455.1 Chloroflexota bacterium | reverse complement strand
TTTTTATCTCTTCCACAATGGCCGGAATCACTTCGTGCAAATCGCCGATGACGGCGTAATCGGCTTTGGACAAAATGGGCGCTTGCGGGTCTGTGTTGACCGCCAGCACGTGTTTGGCCCCCTTGCAGCCAACCATGTGTTGAATAGCGCCGCTGATGCCGCAGGCAATGTACAAATCCGGGGCAATGCGGGTGCCAGTTTGCCCCACCTGGTCGGCGTGGGGGCGCCAGCCCTCGTTGGTGACGGCCCGCGAACAGCCCACCGCGCCATCTACCAGCGCCGCCAACTCATCCAGGCTGGCAAAACCGGCGGCGCTGCCCACGCCGCGCCCCCCGCCAACCACCACGCGAGCATCCACCAGCGTCACTTTATCACCCCGGGTCTCTTCCCGTGCCGTCACCATCACCCGGAAATCCCGGTCATCCAGCGGGGGAGTCACGGAAACCAGTTCCGGCGCCGGCCCGGATGCCGCTTCGGCGGGAATGGTGTGCGGGGCCACGGTGAGCAGTTTGGGCGAACCGTTGAGGGTCGCCTCTTCCAGCAGGCTGCCGCCCCAGCGGATGCGGGTGATGTGGTACGGTTCGCCGGGTTGGACGGCCACGCAGTTGGCAGCCAGCGGCAGGTTGGCCCGGGCCGCGGTGTGGGCCAGCACCTCGTTGCCGCGGTCTGTACCGGCGGCCAGTACGGCCTGCGGCAATTCCGTTTCAATGAGGTGCAGCAGGGTGTGCGCCCACGCCTCCGGCGCGTAATCGGTGAGCCGGGGGTGGTCTGCCACGTGCAGCCGGGCAATGCCCTGCCCGGCCAGTTCACCGGCCAACCCGCGCCCGTCCCCGCCGACCACCACCGCTTCGAGCGGCAGGTTTTGTTCGGCGGCCAAACCCCGGGCAAATGTGAGCATCTCCAGCGACAGCGGATTCAGCGTGCCGCGGTCGTGTTCAATCAGTGCCAGAATCATTTTTACACTACCCCCAACTCTTTTAAAATTTCAACAACTTTGGGCGCGGCGGCGGCTCCTTCACCCAAAATTTGAGCCTGACTGCTGCTCTCTTTGGGATTTTTGAGGATGATTTTTTGCAGGCCACCCGCTGACGGTTGCGGTTGGCTCTGGTCAACGGGTTTGCGTTTGGCCTTGAGCCGGCCCGGCAGCGATGGGTAGCGCGGCAGGTTGATGCCTTCTTTTACGGTAAACGCAGCGGGCAGGGTAACCTGATACACTTCCCAGCCGCCGGGTATTTCTCGTTTGGCGGTGGCCGTGCCGCCGT
>RFJF01000745.1 GCA_003695455.1 Chloroflexota bacterium | reverse complement strand
CGCCGCAGGCGACGGGTGGAGGTCAGTTAATTTTCATCCTTTGGTGTCGTCCCGCCAGGGACTGTCCGACTCCTCTGAAAACAGGATTCAGGGGTCGGGAATCAGGAATTAGGAGGGAAAGTCTCAGGTGTGTCACCCTGAGCGCAGCGAAGGGTCTCCCGACCGGTGAAATGTTAATTTTCATTCATTGTTGCCGTACCGCCGGCTGGGTCTGTCTTCTTTGAAGTCAGGGGCCGGTGAAAAACATACCTGCGTTCAGCGGGTTTGATTTAAACAAAGGGCGAACCGGAGTTCGCCCTTGAATTGCTGGCTGGATTGTATCAGATTATTTGCCAAACCGCCAAAAATGCTTATTTGGCCGCAATTTGTTCCAGCCCGCCCATGTAGGGGCGCAGAACGTCCGGCACCACAATGCTGCCGTCGCTTTGCTGGTAATTTTCCAGCACGGCAATCATCAGCCGCCCCGGCGGCAGACCGCTGCCGTTGAGCGTGTGAACAAATTCGGTTTTGGCCCCTTTTTCCCGCCGGAAACGGATATTGGCCCGCCGCGCCTGAAAATCAACCACGTTACTGCAACTGCTGATTTCCATCCACTCGCCGCTGCCGTCCGGGCCGGGCACCCAGGCTTCGATGTCATATTTTTTGGCGGCGGCAAAACCCAGGTCGCCGGTGCAGATTTGAACCACCCGGTAGGGCAGCTTGAGCCGTTGGCACAAATCTTCGGCGTTGGCCACAATCTGTTCCAGATGGTCGTAACTTTCTTCGGGGGTGGTAAAGTGGTACATCTCTACTTTTTCAAATTGATGCACCCGCTTGATGCCGCGCACGTCGCGCCCGGCGCTCATTTTCTCGCGCCGAAAACAGGGCGTGTGGGCCAAAAATTTTACCGGCAAATCGGCGGCGTCCAGAATTTCATCGGCAAAAAAGTTGGTCAGCGGCACTTCGGCGGTGCCGATGAACCAGTAATCTTCCTCGGCATCGTAGTACATATTGTCCCGAAACTTGGGCAGGTGGGCCGCTCCAACCATGGCCTGCTCGCGGACCATGAAGGGCGGGTAGATTTCGGTGTAGCCGTGTTCGCGGGTTCCCACATCCAGAAACCAGTTGGTGAGCGCGCGATGCAGGGCCGCGCCCGCGCCCTTGAACAGGTAAAAACGGGTGCCGCT
>RFJF01000744.1 GCA_003695455.1 Chloroflexota bacterium | reverse complement strand
CCTGGCACCACTCCGACAAGGTTTTGCTGGACATTACTGCCAACGGCGGCGTCACGGCCAAAACCGGTATGCCCGGCTTTGCCGGACAACTTTCGGCGGATGAAATGGCGGCGGTGCTGGCGTACATCAAAACTTTTTGGGGGCCGCCGCAGATTGAATTTCAGGCGACGGTTACCGCCCAGGACCCGTAGTTTTTTTAAGTACAGGTACTTTTCAGTAAAATGCTTGTTTTGGAGACAAGAAAATTAGTTGTAATCGAGAAGTAAGGAGTATGAAGTAAGGATTAGGTCATTACTTCATACTCCGTAATCCACTACCTGTTTTATTCCGGCTTGTCCGGGATAGGGATAAAACAAAATGACCAACACCGAACAACAAATCAGCGTGGTGCTGGCCGATGACCACACCGTGGTCCGGCGCGGCATCTGCGATATGCTGGAAGACGAGGGCGACATTCGCGTGGTGGCCGAAGCTGCCACCGCCGCCTTTGCCATGGCCTTCAGTTCAGTATCGGTGGTGGCTAACAGCCTGCGCCTGCGCCGGGCAAAAATAAGTTGATTGTTTTTAACGTAACTTGGGGCCGGGCGGGGAATTTTCCCCGTCCGGCTTTTTATTTTTCCGCCAAAGCTTTACACAATCTTTATCGAACGGTCATAAAAACTTCAAACTGGCGCGGTATGATAGGGCTGTAAACAAAATTAATCAACACCGGCAGGTTTGAACCTGACCGGGCTGAACAATCAAATTTCACAAGGAGACAGATGATGTTTAGGTCAAAAAAAGGTTTTTCAGTTATAATTGGTAGCGGGCTGGCCCTGCTGTTGCTGGTCGGCACGCTGACGGTAGTTCCTGCGTTTGCGCAAGGCCCCGGCGGTATGATGGGTGGCGGCTTTGGCGGCGGAATGATGGGCGGTGGCATGATGGGCAACGGCGGTTTTAACGGCACAGCGCCCGGCGGGTTCACCCCCGGCTGGATGATGAACGGCACCCAGGGTGTCACCGGCACCACCGGCTTTGGCGGAATGATGGGCAACCTCGGCGACTTTGGCGGTATGATGAACGGCGTCGCGGGGATGATGTCCGGTGGCTTTGGCGGCGGTATGATGGGCGGCGGGATGATGTTTAGCCCCAACAACGCCTTTTACACCGCACCGGAACCGCTCTCGCTGGATGAATCAACCACCATTCTGGATGCCTACCTGGCCGACCTGAATGACAGCAATCTGACCTACCAGGATGTGATGGTGTTTGACAACCACACCTACGCCCAGATTGTAGAAAAAGACACCGGCATCGGCGTGATGGAAGTGCTGGTTGATCCCACCACCCAGGCCGTTTACCCGGAAATGGGGCCAAATATGATGTGGAACCAGAAATACGGGATGATGTCCGGTTACGGCCGCTACGGAATGATGGGCGGTATGATGGGAATGATGATGGGTGGCTTTAACAATAATATGATGGGCGATTTTGACAACGGGATGATGAACGGCTTGACCCCCGGCGCCACAGACACGCCCGCCGAACCTACCGTAACCCCGGAACAGGCCGCAGAAATCGCGCAGACCTGGCTGGATACCAACTTCAGCGAAACTGGCCTGGCCGCCGATGAACACGCCGATCCCTTCTACGGCTACTACACCCTGCACGTCACCCGCAACGGCGAAACCGCAGGTATGCTCAGCGTCAATGCCTACAGCGGCGCGGTCTTCCCCCACACCTGGCACGGCAAATTGCTGCAAATGACCGCCGAAGAATAATCAATCAATAAAAGCTTGGAGTAAGGATTAGGGAGTAAGGTTGATTACTCCCTAATTCCTGACTCCCAACCCCCGTTTTATCAAAGGAGACAAAAATGTCAAACGAATATGGTTATCGCACCACCCTGGAATTACCCTATGAAGCGGCTATTGAAAAAACCACCGCCGCACTCAAAGCCGAAGGCTTTGGCGTACTGACCGAAATTGATGTACAGGCCACCCTCAAAAAGAAACTGGATGCCGATTTCCGGCGCTATGTCATTTTGGGCGCCTGCAACCCCAAGTTAGCTCATCAGGCGCTGCAATCAGAACTGGAAGTGGGCCTGCTGCTGCCCTGCAACGTGATTGTCTACGAAACCGGCGACGGCCAATCCACCGTTTCGATTGTCAATCCGCTGGCGATGCTCGGGGTGGTAGACAGCCCCGCGCTGACCAACGTGGCCAACGAAGCCCAGACCCGTCTGCAACGCGTCATTCAGGCCCTCAGTTGAGATTTACGATTGAACTATACAGGGGGACGTTTTTATAGAACGCGGATAGGGCGGATTTTTCAGATTTTCACGGATGTTTGAATGGGGTGGGTGGCTTCCTGTGACGTGGCGGCCAAAATCCAATTGGATTGAAGCAAACCTTTAAAAAAATCTGTGCTCATCCGCTCTATCCGTGTCATCCGCGTTCTATTTTTTGCCCTGGTGTACAGTTACTTGTGATTTGCAATTTACGATCAAACCCACCGTAAATGGAAATGACCGATTGGTACACAACATTTTTTGGAGTTACGTCTGTGTCAAGCGCAAAGATTCTGGTCATTGACGATGAGCAAAGCATCATCAACCTGGTTTCGGCCTATCTGCAAAAAGAGGGCTACACTGTTTTCACCGCCACCGATGGCCCCGCCGGGCTGCAGGCGGCCCGCACCCTGAAACCGGATTTGATTGTACTGGATATCATGCTGCCCGGCATGGACGGCATCGAACTGCTCACCCAACTGCGCCGCGATTCTCAGGTGTATGTGCTGATGCTGACCGCCAAATCAGAAGAAACCGACAAAATCATCGGTCTGTCGGTGGGGGCCGATGATTACCTGACCAAACCGTTCAGCCCCCGCGAACTGGTGGCCCGCATCAAAGCCGCGCTGCGCCGCTACGGACAACCCGGCAGCGCTCCCGCCTCGCGGGTGTTGAACTTTGGGCGGCTGCGGATTGACCCCGAAGCCCGGCTGGTCTGGAAAGATGACGTGCCGGTGGAGCTGACCGCCATTGAATTTGACCTGTTGCACGCCCTGGCCGAACATCGCGGGCGGGTGCTCAGCCGCGAGCAGTTGCTGGAACGGGTGTGGGGCCACGATTTTTACGGCGAAGCGCGGGTGGTAGATGTCCATCTGGGCCACATCCGCAAAAAGGTGGAGGACAACCCTGCCCGGCCTGAACTGCTGGTCACCGTGCGCGGCGTGGGGTATCGCTTTGAGGATGCGCCGCAATGAACCGTTTGCGCAACAGTCTGGGCGGCAAACTGCTGGTCTCGTATCTGCTGGTGATTTTGGTGGGCATTGTCACCCTGGCCGTGTCCGCCGAATCGGTCATTCCCACCGCCTTCAACCGCCACATGCTGGGTATGCAAACAATGATGGGCAGTCAGATGGGTATGGCCCAAATGGGCGATGACCTGTTCACCAGCTTCCGCACCGCCTTCACCGAGGCGCTGTTGTGGGCCGCCGGGGTTGCCACCATCAGCGCCGTGATTGTGAGCATTTTTGTTTCGCGGCGGGTGGTTACGCCGGTGCGGCAACTGATGCGCTCCAGTCGAACCATTGCCAACGGCCGTTACAGCGAGCGTGTGCCGGCAACCGGTGACGATGAATTGGGCCGGCTGGCCCACAGCTTCAACCAGATGGCCGGCGCGCTGGAACAAACTGAATCAATGCGCCGCGAACTGATTGGCAACGTGGCTCACGAACTCCGCACCCCGCTGACCAACATCAAGGGATATATGGAGGGGTTGATTG
>RFJF01000743.1 GCA_003695455.1 Chloroflexota bacterium | reverse complement strand
GTCATCGGGCAGGCCAAAGCCCATCATCACCACCGGCGCGTTGAGCAGATGGTCAAACATAGCTACTACGGGGATGCTGCCGCCTTCGCGGAGAAACACGGGGCGCTGCCCAAAGACTGTCTGGAAGGCCTGCGCCGCGCTCTCGATGGCCGGGGTGTCCATATCAACCAGCGCGCCCGGCTCGGCGGACAGTTTTTTCACGCTGATTTCCATGGTTGGCGGAGCAATGGCCCGCACGTGGTCTGCAAACAGTTGGGCAATTTCAGCCGGGTTCTGGTCCGGCACCAGCCGCATGCTGACTTTGGCCGTTACTTCTGCCGGGATGACGGTTTTTTGCCCCTCGCCAATGAAACCGCCGCGGATGCCGTGAATATCCAGCGTGGGGCGGGCGCCAATTCGCTCGGCCACGGTGTACCCGGCCTCGCCAAACAGGGCGGGCCCGCCGGTTTCGGCCAGGATTGTTTCATCGGTCACATGGCCGTTGTTCAGCGCGGCGCGCTCGGCGGGGGTCAGCGGGCGCACGGCGTCGTAAAATCCGGGGATGGTGACCCGGCCCTGTTCATCGCGCAGCGAATTGAGCAGCCCCACCATGGCGTGCAGCGGATTTTCAACCGCGCCGCCGTACATACCGGAGTGCAAATCCGTGGCAGAGCCACGCATGGTGATTTCCATGTAGACCAACCCCCGGACACTGGTGACCAGCACCGGCGTTTGCGGGTTAATCATGTGGGTATCGGAAATGAGGGCGGCGTCGGCAGCCAGCAGCTCGCGGTTTTCCCGTATAAACGCCCCCAGGTGGGTGCTGCCCAACTCCTCTTCACCTTCCAGCATAAATTTGAGGTTGAGCGGCAACGCGCCGGACGTTTGCAAATAAGCCTCGGCGGCGGCAATGTGAACGTACAACTGACCTTTGTCATCGGCGGTGCCGCGGCCAAACAGATCATCGCCCTGCACAGTGGGTTCAAAGGGCGGCGTGCGCCATTCGTCCAGCGGGTCCGGCGGCTGCACATCGTAATGGCCGTACACAATCACAGTAGGCACATCTCTGCCGGCGTGCAGCCAGTCGGCGTACACCACCGGATGGCCGGGCGTGGGCATGACCTGCACGTTTTCCAGCCCGATGGCGGTCAGTTTGTCAGCCAGCCATTGCGCGGCCTGCTGCACATCGGTTTTGCGGTTTGGCAGGGTACTCACACTGGGGATTCGCAACAGCGATTTGAGTTGCTCCAGATTGTTCTTTTGATTTGATTGGGCGTAATTGAGCGCAGATTGCAACATCAACAATATCCTTGAGACACAAGATTTGGGCATTATATCACTAATCAGGCGTAAAGAATAATCATCCGGGGTAATTTCTGAATTGCCTGATTTGGAGAAAAATTGGGTTTGAAGTATACTTTTTGTTTGTGTGCTCGGCCAGAAACCCCTGAGCAGAACGCGTAAAATTGTAAATCACTAAGCGGAGAAGGATACCGATGCAAGTATTATTAATTAAAGATGTTGACAATCTGGGTTACGCCGGCGAAGTCAAAAAGGTGGCGAATGGCTTTGGGCGCAATTACCTGATTCCCCAGGAATTGGCCGTACTGGCAACCCCCGGCGCGCTGAAACAGGCCGAAACCATTCGCAAGGCCGCCGAAAAACAGCGCGCCCGTGAAACCGAAGACGCCAAAGCCATTGTGTCTCAACTTGAAGGCGTGGAGCTGCTGTTTGAACGCCGTGCCGGTGAAACCGGCAAGCTGTACGGCTCGGTCACGTCTGCGGATATTGCCCAGGCCATTGCCGAAAAAACCGGCATTGAGCTGGACAAACGCAAGGTTGCCGTCCCCGAACCCATCCGCAACCTGGGCAAACAGGATGTACTCATCAAGTTGATGATTGACGTGAGTACCACCGTGAGCGTTGAAGTGCTGCCGCTGGGCGGTATTTTGGAACGGGAACGCCTGAGCGAAGCCGAAGTTCAGGAAATTGAAGCCGCTGCCGAAGGCGAAGAAGCGCCGGAAGCCGTGGCTGAGGAGACCCCGGCTGTGGAAGCTGAAGCCGAAGCCGCCGCCGTCGAAGAAGAAGAAGAAGCCGTCGAAGCGTAATTCTTTCCGCCAACAGATACAAGCCCGCGCCGGATTGGCGCGGGCTTTTTGATTCGAACATATTATAT
>RFJF01000077.1 GCA_003695455.1 Chloroflexota bacterium | reverse complement strand
GACTGGCTACGTGGTCCAGATGCCAGTGGCTCAGAAACACGGCTTCCACATCCAGCGGGTCCAGCCCGTACCGGTAGAGCAGGGTGCTCACCGGGGCGCCGCAGTCAACCAGGAACAGACGGCCTGTTACGGTCAGCGCAAACGCGGTGGGAAAGCGATGGCCGGTGGGCGTGCCGGAAGAGGAGCCCAACACAAGCAGTTCATCGGTCATAAAAAAACCTCCCTCCGCGGCGCAAGCGCGGTTTTAATTGAACGGCGGGTTACTGGCAGGCGGCTACGTTTTGCTGGTGTACGGTGTAATCTTCGGCAAACAGGTGAGCACCTTCGCCGCCGCAGCCCATAAAAAAGAGATAGTTGGTTGGCTCCGGTTGCAGCGTGGCGTTAATTGATGAAGCGCCGGGGTTAGAAATTGGTCCCGGTGGCAGACCCGGGTTGAGATACGTGTTGAACGGTGAATTGACTTCTGAATATTCTTCGAGCGTGACCGGGGTTTTCCACCATTGGCCGGTATCGGTCTGGTAGCCCATGGCGTATTGCACGGTGGGGTCGGCCTGCAAATACATGCCCTGTGCCAGCCGATTCAGGTACACGCTGGCAATCAACGGTCGCTCGGCGGGTACCACGGCCTCTCGTTCTACAATGGATGCCACCGTCAGAATATCATAAAAACTGTAGCCCTGCCCGGCGGCCAGCGCCACGGCATTGGCCGGAATTTTGGTTGCCATATTATCAAGCATCCGGCTGACCAAATCTTCTGGTGTGGCGTTGACCGGCAGGCGGTAGGTGTCGGGGAAGAGGTAGCCCTCGTACGAGGCGTTGGCGGGGCGGTCGGCCAGCAGGGGGTGGTCCACCCCCGTACCCTGCCGCACAAAGGCCAAAAAGGCGTCGCCGTCCATAATGCCTTCGGCGGTCAGTTTTTCGGCAATCTGTTCGGCGCGCCAGCCTTCGGGGATGGTTACGGTCACTTCTTCAAAGCTGGCTTTTTGCAGGGCTTCGGCAATTTCCCGCATGGTCATGTTGCGCCGCAGCACATAATCACCGGCTTCCAGCGATGCGTCCAGCCCGTTGTACGTCAGAAAACGGCGAAACAGTTCACCGTCGGTGACAAATTGCTGCGCCTCAAGCTTGGCGGCAATGCTGGCGGCTGTTTCGCCAATGTCAACGGTGAAGGGCACCGGCGAGGGGTCATCGGATATGGGGGTGTTGACTTCGTTGGCGCGGTACTGAAGGTACATCCCCAAAATGAATTCTTCTAAATTTTGGGGCGACCGCACCACGGCCTCTTGCCCGCCAACGGAAATCGAAGCTGCGGCTTCGGCGCTTTGGTTGGTGAAGGCCCAGTATCCGGCCCCCAAAATTACCACAATGGCGCCAATTGCCACCACAAATACAATCAATCTGAAAATGGTTCTGATAACAACCATCAGCACTCCATACAACGCAAATTTATGGGGTCAAATCCACTCGTAATATACATCAAGACAGGGGATAAAGCAACGCCGGTTGGCCGCAGAACGCCGGTTTGAGCAGGTAAAACGCGCTAAGTCCGGTGGCTAAATTCGCTCACTCGGCGGCGGGGTTAATGATGAGGTTAAGGTCAGCGTCCCAACATTCGCAGGCTTCGCGGACTTCATTGCCTTTGGCAATGGTGCCTTCGTAGGGAACCTGATTGGGCTGCACCACCCATCCGTCTAAATTTAACGGCACAGGGCCGCCGGCAGCCATCCATTCGCCGTTGTAGCGGCGGGCAAAGTGGAGGTGACTTGAGTTTGACAGCCCTCCCTCGCACGAGGCGTAGCCAATCACATCGCCGGTTTTGACCCGCTGCCCGGCCTGCACTGGTGTGGCAGCATCGAGCGCCACGTGCAGGTAGAGCAGTACCCAGCCGGTTTGAATTTGCCCGTCACCGTCCAGGTCAACGTACACTTCGCCTTGCTGCGCCGACAGAACCACCCCGTCGGCAACGGCGGTGGTTGGCTCATCAGAGTAAAAGCAGTTGCCCAGCACATCCGGCGGCCCAAAATCAATAGCCGCCCAGCCGCTGCCGTCTACAAATCCGCCGTGCGGCCCGCTGGTAAAATAGAAACCGGTGCCTTTTTCCCACGGCAGGGCCAGCGGCGGCTGGGTTAAATTGATGGGTACCAGCGGGTGAACCGCGTAGCTGAACGGGTCGCCAAACAGTTTGCGGTAGGTTGCCAACATTCCTTTGCCCGCAAGTTCCATTTGCCACGTGTCCCAGTCTGAATAGAGCGCCAGAATATTCTGCACGCCAATGGTTCCGGCGTTGGTACCGCTGGCCGAAATGGCCCGGCTGCCGTCGGGCAGGCGAAAAATCCAGAAACCGTCGCGTTTGTAGCCGTAGTAACCGGCATTGATGCGGTTGGCGGTGAATGTAAGTGCGTGGTACAGGTCTCCGCCGCGCGGATTGTGCGGGCCAAACGGCGCGTCAATCTGCTCCTGAGTGAGCGTGGGTTGGGTGACCCAGCCGCCGTAATATTCCAGCAGGGCCAGCAGCAGGCGCGGCCCCACGCTGAATTTTGTGGCAACACGCGTGACCAGTTCTGCGCCGGTCAGCGGCTGGTTGTTTACATATTGTTGGTATGAGGCCAGATATCCGCCCTGTTCTTCCACAAACGCGGCTACGTCAAAATCCACAAATGCCGGGCCAAAAACCACCTCACTGTCGGGGATGAGGGGTGTTCCGGGGGCCACATCCGCCGATTGCATGGGAACCCGCAATTTTTGGTCAACGTGAATCACGGCGTCTGCCCCATCAAGGTTGTTCATAGCCACCAGTTGCTCAATGGGGGTATCGTAAATCATCGAAATGTAGCCCAGTGTTTCACCGGCAGACACGGTGTGGTACACGTAGGGTTGGGCCGGCGGTGTGGGAATGGGCATCGGCGGGATTTGGGGGGTGGCCGTGGCGGTTGGCGCCGCCGTAGCCGGTTCCGGTGCGG
>RFJF01000742.1 GCA_003695455.1 Chloroflexota bacterium | reverse complement strand
TACGTAACAGTACATGACACATCCGATTTTGCTGAACTTGTATCTGCCATTCGCCAGGTTGCCAACGGCGAGGTGGTGCTCAATTCAGCGTTGGCTGCGCATATTCTTCAGGAATTTTCCTGATTTTAGCTATTAATCAGATTTTGGCGGCACAGCAGTACAAAGCCGCACCGTTAGTTCCTTTCCAATTGAGGAGTTTTCTATGCCGGCATTAAAAGAGTTTGCTAATTTTCTGACCCTGAATTTGGCGAACCTGGCCGAAACCTACGCCCAATTATTGGCGCAAAGCAACACAGACTACGCCGACATTGCCCCTCACCACCGCATTGCCTCCGGACGCAAACTGCTGAAAGCCACATCAGAATCCTGCAGGCAGCAATCTTCTGCACCGTTAATCAACCTGTTCAGAGCCAATGCCCTGCGGTGGCCCTCTGATGTAACGCCGGCCGGCCCTGCTGTTGAAATTGAATGTTTGGGCCAAACCATCAATCCGGTTATTACCAACCTTGATGCCGGAAAGTTTCTGTGGCAAGCCTTGTCTGACGTTCGCGCTGAAATTGCAAAACACCAGCAGGCCGAGGCGCTGGCGGCGCAGGCGGCGCGCACCTTCAGCGGAGGCGACGGCCCGGTTCAGGAACAAACACTGCTCCGTATCCTCATTAACAATTTGCCCGACTATATTTATATCAAAGATATCCACAGCCGTTTTTTGCTGGTTAATGATATGCAGCGACGACACCTGGGCGCGCCAACCATTGACGACGTCATTGGCAAAACCGATTTTGATTTTTCTCCGCCAGAACTGGCCGAGCAATATTTTAAAGATGAGCAGCAACTGTTTAAATCCGGCCAGGCACTGGTGAGCAAAGAAGAAACCATCTTTAACCACCAAACCAACAGCCTACAGTGGGTGATAACCACAAAAGCAGTATTTTATGACGATGAAGGCAACGTTGCCGGACTGGTAGGTTTGAGCCGTGACATTACCCAACAGAAGCAAAACGAAGAAAAACTGGCTAAACTGGCTAACGAACTGGAAACCGGCATCGAAGTGAGTACGGCTATTTCTACAATCCTTGATGTTGACAAGTTGCTGCAAACGGTGGCAGACCTTACCAAAGAACGGTTTAATTTGTACCACGCCCATATTTACACTTTTAATGAAGATACCAACCTGCTTGAACTGGCCGCCGGCGCCGGTGAGATTGGCCGTAAAATGTTACAGCAGGGCTGGAGCATTCCGTTTCAGCAGGAACTTTCGCTGGTAGCGCGAGCCGCCAGATTGCAAAAACCCGTTGTGGCCAACGATGTGTTCAGCACAACCGGCTTTTTCCCCAACCCGCTGCTGCCCAACACCCGCGCCGAGTTGGCGGTTCCCGTTGCTACCGGCCGCAGACTGTTGGGCGTGCTGGACGTTCAGGCAGATGTAACCGACTATTTCAGCCCCGAAGATGAACGCATCTACGCCGCGCTGGCTTCACAAATTGCAGCCGCCCTCAGAAACGCCCGCCTGTACAGCCAGATGCAGGCCGCCCTGGCCGATGTGCAACATTCACAGGAATTACTCCGAACCGTCATTGACGCCACCCCCGACTGGATTTTTATTAAAGACCTGAAACACCGCTACCAGTTGGTCAACAAATCATACGCAGAGTCAATGAATCTTTCAGCCGAAGAAATTATTGGCAAAAATGACCTGGAGTTGGGTTTTTCAGAAGAAGATGTTCGGGGCAACCCGGAAACCGGCAAAATTGGTTTCTGGATGCACGACGACAGTGTGATTCGGTCCGGTAAACCGGAACTGGTTGAGTCTGCACCGGCGGTGGTCAATGGCAAGCACGTTTTCTTTAACACCCTCAAAGCGCCGCTCAAACGTGAAAATGGAGAAATTTGGGGGCTGTTGGGGTATGTGCGCGATGTGACCGAACGGGAAGAGCTTTTTGCCAACACAGAATCGCTGTACAAAGCCAGCGCAGAATTGAACGTAGCTGATTCCTACGATTCGGTTTTGTCTGTGCTGCAAAAATACAGCCGTCTGGGCCAACAGGCCTACACCATTAGCCTGGGCTACTTTGACCATCCGTGGACGGAAGAACGGCAACCCGCAGGCGTAAACATGCTTGCCCGCTGGAGCGCCGAACCTGCCGGCGCGTTTAGCCCCTACTACCGGCTCAAAGATTTTCCGGCCGCAGACCGGTTGCTCCGTCGGGATGAACCGGTTGTTATTGAAGATATTTCCGCTGACCCCCGGATGGACGAGCAAACCCGAATTACCTACCTGGAACGGTTTAAAGTGAAAAGTACCTTGTTTGCCCCGCTGGTGGTGGCCGGTAACTGGGTAGGCTACGTAAATATGACCTTCAAAGAAAAAATTACGGCCAACCCCGCCGATGTTCGGCGGCTGGTATCGCTGATTGGGCAGGCATCGGTGGTGGTGCAATCTATTCAGCGGCTTGCCAAAACCGAACAGCAGGCCCAACGAGAGCAAACTATCCGCGAAATCACAGAGAAAATGAGAACTGCCACCAGCCTTGAGCAACTGGTTCAACTGACCGCTCAGGAACTGGGGCAGCGTTTCTCGGCTGAATATGCCCTGGTAGAACTGGGCGTAGAGACTCAAACCAACAACGACTCCTGAAACCATCTACGCTTTTGAGGACGTAAAATGAACACACCTTTCAAGTTAAACATGTTACTTATCATCACCGTGTTTTTGGTTGCAGTTGCCGTAACGGCGTGCGGCGCGGCCCAACCCACGGTGCAAATTGCACCCACGCAACAGACCGATGATTTTGTCATGGCCCTGGCGCTGTCTACGCTGGATAACCCGTTTTTTGTGTCAATGCAAAAAGGCGCAGAAGAGGCTGCTAACCGTACCCATACCCGGTTGCTGGTAGTGGATGCCAAAGATGATGCCGGTCGCCAGGCCAAACAAATTCAGCAATTGATTGAGCAATCGGTAGATGCGTTGCTGGTGAACCCGGTTGACGGTGAAGCCATTGTTGAAAGTATCAAAGCGGCCAACTCGGCCAATATTCCGGTGATTACCCTGGACCGCAGCGCCAATGGCGGCAAAATTGTTACCCACATTGCGTCAGACAATGTAGCCGGTGGAGAAATGGCCGCCGATTACCTGGCCGAAATTCTGGGCAAACGCGGCAAGGTGGTTGAACTGGAAGGCAGCGCCGGCACATCGGCGGCGGCAGACCGGGGCGCAGGATTCAATCAGGCCATGCTCAAATACCCCAACATCGAAATTGTGGCCCGCCAGTCGGCCAATTTCAATCGGAGTGACGGCAGAACCGTATTTGCCCAAATTCTAAAGGAAAACCCCGAAATTGACGGCGTTTTTGCTCACAATGATGATATGGTGCTGGGCGCCATTGATGCGGCCAAACAAGAACGCCGAATGGACGACATCAAATTTGTAGGATTTGACGCCATTGACCTGGCCGTATCTGCGCTTGAAAAAGGTGACCTGGAAGCCACCATTGCCCAACAGCCCGCAGAAATGGGGCGTTTGGGCGTAGAAATGGCCGCCAAATATCTGCACGGAGAATCCCTGCCGGATTATATCCCGGTTGATTTGGCGCTGCTCACCCAATAAATACTGCTTTTTTTTGCCAACACCGCACCCGGTTGGAGGATGTTATGCGGTTAAACATTTCAGTTGCCCAACGGTTAATTCTGAGCTTCTCGCTTATGGTGTTGCTGGTGCTGCTTGCCAGCGGCATTGGGGTGTGGTACGCCACCACCATTCAACGCGCAGTTGATGTTGCGCAAGATGGCGTGGTTCAGGTTGAGCAGGTTGCTGACCTGCAATTTGTTTGGTCAAATGTGGCGGCAAACGTGGATAATATGCTGCTTACCCGGCAGGTTTCTCTCAATGAGCAGGCTTTAACCAGGGAACTTGATGAATTTAACCGCCAGCTTGCCACGCTGAACGATAACCCGTTTGGGCAAACACCGCAGGCCGTGGCCCAAAACCAGCAGATTTCACAGAATCTCCAACTCCTGGGCAGCCAGTTGAATCAGGTGGTGACCAAACTGGTGGCCCTGGCTAAAAACCGGCGCTGGGCCACTGCCCAGCAGTTGCGCCACACCGAACTGGTTTCGTTCCAGCGCCGGTTTGACGAAGGGTTGGACCAACTGGCGCAAAACACCCAGTCTGAAATGGCAGAGGCAGTGGCCCAGGCTGTGCAGGCCCAGCAGCGGGTGCGGACCTACTGGTTCATTACCATTGCGCTGGCGGTGGTTGTTGGGGTTGTGTCCAGCATGCTGTCCATTCAGAGTATTGCCCGCCCGGTGCGCACGCTCATTCAGCAGGCTCAACGGGTTACCACGCGTGATTTCAGCTCTATTACACCGCTAACCCAGCAGGATGAAATCGGAGAACTGTCTCGCGCCTTTGCCCTGATGACCGACTGGCTGCGAGAAAGCTACCAGACTCTTGAGCAGCGTGTGTTTGAGCGAACCCGCCGGCTGGAAACTGTAGCCACGCTCAGCGAGCGGGTGAACGCCATTTTGCACGTTGAAGATTTGCTGGTAGAGGTGGTAAACCAAACGCAGCACAACTTTGGCTACTACCACGTTCATATTTACCTGATTGATGACACCCGCCAAAAATTAGTGGTGGCCGCCGGTACGGGGCAGGCCGGCGCAGAAATGACCGCCAAAGGCCACAGTATTGCCGTAAACGCCAGCAGTTTAGTGGCGCGGGCGGCGCGCACCGGGCAGGTTGTGTGGGTAGATGACGTGCTTGAAACCGGCGACTGGCTGCCCAATCCATTACTGCCCGGCACCCGCTCTGAAATAGCTGCCCCAATTGTGGTTGATGGGCAGGTTGTGGGTGTGCTTGACGTGCAGGAAGATGAAGTAGCCAACTTTGATGAGGGCGATGCCAACCTGCTGCGCTCGCTGGCCAGCCAGGTGGGCGTTGCGGTTAGAAATGCCCGCCTGTTTGAACGGGTTGAGGTTGCGCTGGCCGATGCCCACCGCGCGCAGGCCCGTTATATGGACCAGGCCTGGGACAGAAGCTCAATTGACCACCAGGGCGGAAAATCTCTGTATACCAGCCCCGACGCGCCGTTGATTAGCCCGGCAAAACAGCAGCAATTTGAAAAATTCAGCAAGCAGGCGCTGACTCAATTTGAACCCACCGTGGTTTCTGCAGAAGATGAGGCCGGGCAGGCGTTGCTGTCGCCCATTTATCTGCGCGATAAAAAGATTGGCGTGATGCAAATTCACAGCCAAAAACAAACCTGGTCCGATGACGACGTAGCTATTGTGCAGGCCGTGGTTGACCAGCTGGCCCAAACCGCCGATAACCTGCGCCTGTTTGAAGAAACCCGCAACCGCGCCGGCCGCGAACAAACCATCCGCGAGATTACAGAAAAAATGCGCGCCGCTACCAGTATGGAGAAGCTGGTACAGACCGCCGCCCAGGAATTGGGCAAACGGTTATCGGCGGGGCACGCGGTGGTTGAACTGGGGGTGGACCACCAAAAGCCAAATAGCAACGGACGCAGTCAGAACAACGGAAAAGAAAACGGCAGGTCAGATGAATAAGGCAAAAATTATCGGCATTGCGTTCTTGATTTTGTTAATATTTGTTGCGGCCGGCTGCGCCGAAATTGGCTCGCAAACCCAAATTTCGGCCCCGGTGGTGGTACAACCGGCTGCCACACCGCAGGAATCAACCGGGCTTGTGCCGGTAGATAAACCCAAAAGCGTGGTTATACTCAACAGCTACGAGCCGGATTACTGGGCCACCGTAGATGAAAACAAAGGCATTATTGACGGATTGGCAACCATTGGGTTTAAAGAAGGCGAAAATATAACAATCACTCGCCTGTACATGAATACCAAAACCATTAACAACACCCATGAAAAAATGGAAGCCATTGCCCAGGATATGGTTAACCAAACTCTGGCTGCAATTCCGGACCTGATTTTTATTACCGATGACGATGCGCTGGTACACGTTGGTTCAAAACTGCTGGATTTTACGGACCACCCGGTAGTCTTTTCCGGCATCAACGGCGACCCGACCAGCCCAAATTATACGGCTTACGGCCCGCTGGTTACCTCGCTGTCCGACAACACCAAACCCGTTACCGGCATTCTGGAACGAACCCAGTTTAAGCCCGGGTTTGAGCTGCTCAAAGAAATTTACCCCAACGCCCAAACCGCGCTGTTCATCACCGATAACAGCTCGGTGAGCGAACTGGTGCTCAAAGACGCCGGCGGCGAAGCAGAACTGGACCACGTGGCGCTTGATGTAGTGAAAAAAGTTTCTACAGACAGTTACGAAGAAATTCAATCACTGGTGCTTGAATATCAGGACAAGGTTGACGCCATAGTGTTGTTTTTGGCCTTCACCATTGTTGATTCTCAGGGCCGGCACGTGCCGGAAAAAGAGGTGGTTCGCTGGTGGGTGCAAAACAACCGGCTGCCTGGCGTAGCTTTTTGGAATGTGCTGTCTGAAGAAGGGATTTTGGTAGGCAGCATTGTAGATATGGAACAACAGGGTTTTCACGCCGGGCTGCGCGGCGGGCGAATTTTGCTGGGCGAACTACCCTACCGAATGCCCATTGTTGACCCGGTGGCCAACAAAATTGCGCTCAATCTGGCCCGGGCAGACCAGATTAAGGCCGATATTCCGTTTAGCTTGCTCAAGCAGGCCGATATTGTTCATTTGAAAATGTCTGCCTACCCGGAATATCAGATTGCCACCGAGTGACCACAGTCGAGTTAAAGGGATGCGCTTATGAGACTTTATTACAAGATTTTGCTGGTTGCGTTGCCGCTGGCTATTATCCCTATGGTCATTATCGCTTTCATTGCGTTTCGCTCTGCGCAAACGGCAATTTTGATTGAAACCCATGAAATTCTGGATACCCAGTTGGGTGATGCGGTGAACGCAGCCACAGAAAATTATGATTTACTGCGCAGATTTAGCCTGCAGAATATCCCCTCAAATGTAGAAAAAGCGCAGCAGGAAACCGCCGCCACTTTTAGCCAGATTAAATTTGGGCAATCGGGCCACGTTTTTGCCGTTGATTCAACCGGGGTGGTTGTCTCTCACCCCAACCCTCAACTTGTTGGCGTCAATGTTGCTAATGAACCCTGGTTTCAGGAACTTACCCCTAATCACAGTGACCAGGTTTTAATCACCTGGCCCGACGGCCGCTGGCTGACCGATATTGAATATTTTGAGCCGTGGGGCTGGTACGTAATCAGCGCCCGCGCCGAGGCGGAGCTGCTTGGCCCGCTGAATCAGGCCGCGCAATATACGTTTTGGTTTGCGGCGGCTATGGTGGTGGTTGTGGTTGGTATGGCGCTTGTTTCAGTGCGGGTGCTGGTTGGTCCCATTCAAAAATTGTCGGCGGCGGTTGAACAGGTTACCCACGGCGATTTTGATGTGTCTGTGCCTGTTTCATCATCAGATGAAATTGGACAACTGGCTGCCGCCTTTAACACCATGGCCCAACACGTAAAAAATCTGGTTACCGGGCTTGAAGACCAGGTGCAGGCCAGAACGCACCGGCTTGAAATTGCAGCCAGCCTGGGCGAACAGTTAAGCGCCCTGCTGGTGCTGGACGAACTGCTGGCAGGCGTGGTAAACCAGGTGCGCGATGCATTTGGTTACTACCACGCCCACATTTACCTGCTGAACAATACCGGTGACCGGCTGGTGGTTGCCGCCGGCACCGGAGAAGCCGGCGCAAAAATGAAGGCCGACGGCCATAACATTCCACTCAACGCGCATACCAGCCTGGTAGCTCGCGCGGCCCGCAGCGGCCAGATTGTACGCAGCGATAACGTGCGCCAAACCGCAGACTGGCTGCCCAACCCGCTTTTGCCCAATACCTTTTCAGAGATTGCCGTGCCGATTATTTTGGAAGGGCGGGTGTTGGGTGTGCTGGATGTGCAGCACAACGTTGTTTCCGGTTTTGATGACAGCGACGCAAACCTGCTCCGTTTGTTGGCTAACCAGGCCGCGGTTGCCATCAGAAACGCCCGCCTGTTTGCGCAGGTAGAAGACGCGCTGGCCGAAGTGAAATTGGCGCAGGAAAATTATCAGATGCAGGCCTGGAGCAAGGTCAGGGTCAAACCCATGGGCGGGCAATTTCATTATCAACATGAAAATACCCAGCCCCTTGCCGATGAAACCTACCTTGAAGCCAAAACACAAGCCACAGCCCGGCAGCACGCAGAAATTGTTGCCGGGCCTCAGCCAGCCAAAACAAACGGCCACCCACTCAACGCCATTGTGGCCCCAATTAAGTTGCAGGATAAAAGCATTGGCACGGTGCAAATCCATCCGCTCAATGCCAACCAGCAGTGGACAAACGATGACCTGGCCGTGGTTGAAGCGGTGATTGACCAGTTGGCCCAGTCGGCGGAAAACCTGCGTCTGTTTGACGAAACCCGCGAACGCGCCAGCCGCGAACAAACCATCCGCGAAATCACCGACAAACTGCGGGCCACTTCTAGCCTTGACCAACTGTTAAAAGTTGCCACCCAGGAAATCAGCCAGCAGCTTTTGGCAACTCACGCCGAAATTGAAATCAGACACCAGCCCCGGCAGCAGCGTTCCGGCAAAAACGGCGCCTGACAAGGAGTACTGGCTATGTTCCGTCAATTACAGGGATTGAGTATCAGAACAAAAATTATGATTCCGCTTGGCGCGGTCATTGTGCTGGCATTGGGGTCTGTGTTTTTCTGGATGGCAGTGCAGCAAGAATCGCAAATTATTGAACAAATCAACGCGCAAGCCAAATCAGTATTTCAGCAGATTGTACTGCTCAGAGCCTGGGTTGCCGGCCACGGTGAAGGCGGCGTGTACGTTGAAAAAACAAAAGGCGTTGAAACCAACCCCTATCTAAAAAAAATCAAAGGGTTGGCAGTTGACCTTGAAACAACAAACGGCCGGCAATTAACCCTGCAAAACCCGGCGCTGGTGACCAAAGAGCTGTCTGATTTGGCCGCAAAACGGGGCCAACCGTTGTCGTTTAACATTACCAGCTTAAATCCGCTGAACCCGGATGATGCCCCGTCAGAATGGGAAGCGCGGGCGCTGCGCCAGTTTGAAGAAGGGGATAACCTGGAATTTTCTGCTATTGAAACAGAAAACGGCCAAACAACTTTCCATTATATGGCTCCGCTGTTTGTCACAGAAAGTTGTTTGCAGTGCCATGCCCAGCAGGGGTACAAATTGGGAGATATTCGCGGCGGAATCAGTGTGAGCATCCCTATGGCAGAAGCGCAGGCGGCCATTGTTGCCAATCGCTGGCGGCTGTTGTTTGCCGGGGTTGGTATTACCGGGCTGGTGCTGGTACTGGTGTACATAGTTGTGAATGTGCTGGTCATCAATCCACTGCAAGAAGTTGAAGAAACTGCCCGCCAAATCAGCGAGGGGCGGCTGGACCAGCGTGTGCCGCTGCACGCCAACGATGAACTAGGCAGCCTGGCTGCTTCATTTAACACCATGACAGAACAGCTTAGCCGGTCGCTGGCCAGCTCTGAACACCTGGTGGCAGAGCGTACCCGGCGACTTGAAACCGCCGCCAGTCTGGCCGAAAAATTCAGCGCCATTCTTGACCTTGACACGCTGCTGCTTGAGGCGGTTAACCAGATTAAAGATACATTTGGCTACTACCACGCCCACATTTACCTGCTGGATGACGCCGGCCAAAATCTGGTGCTGGCCGAAGGCGCGGGGCAGGCCGGCCGGGAAATGAAATTGATGGGCCACAGTATTTCTTTGGCCGCCACCAAAAGTTTGGTGGCACGGGCGGCGCGCACCGGACAAGTTGTTTCTGTGGACAATGTGCGCCAGGCTGATGACTGGCTGCCCAACCCACAGCTGCCGCACACTTATTCTGAAATTGCTGTGCCGGTAAAATATGGCGAAACCGGCCAAGTGTTGGGCGTGCTTGATGTGCAGCAAGATAAAATTGCCGGCCTTGACGAGGCCGACGCCAGCTTGCTGCGGTCGCTGGCCGGGCAAATTGCAGTAGCCGTAAACAACGCCCGCCTCTTCAAAGAGGTTGAAGTTGCCCTGGCTAACGCCAAAAGTGCACAGGAACGCTACCGGGTTCAATCATGGGATAGCGCCAGTTTTGCAGATAAACTGGGCCGGTACAGTTTTACCCGACCCAACACCCACGAACCGGATGCAGAACTCAAAACCAAAATCAAAGAAAAGGCAGCAGAAGCCGATGCCGCTGCCCTTGTATCGCCGGCGGCGTTGATTCCGGCAAACAATGCGGAGGCCGATGAACTCAATGAGGCAGAAGCGGTTTCGGCGGTTGTGGCGCCCATTATGCTGGGTTCTGAAAAAATAGGCACGTTTCAACTGTACCGCTCTGCCGCAGAGCAGCAGGACGGACAACCCGCAGCCTGGACAGAAAAAGAGCTGGCCTTTATTGAAGCGGTGCTGGACCAGGTTGCCCAAACCGCAGAAAATATGCGTCTGTTTGATGAAACACGTGAACGGGCCGCCCGCGAACAAACCATCCGCGAAATTACCGACAAACTCCGAACATCGCCCAACCTTGATATTTTGCTTGAAACCGCCGCCCGCGAACTTGGCAGCCGGCTTGGCGTGCGGCACACCGTTATTGAACTGGGCATTGATGCATCGGCCAAACCGGCCAATGGCCGGCCCAACGCGGATTAGGAGCCGCACCATGCAAAACTTTTTTGCGCCACCCATTTTTGAAGACGAAGAAAAAAACCGGATTGCCCGGATTCAAAATGCTATTTTGCTGGCAGGCATTGGAATGCTGATTGTGCTGACGGGTATTCGGCTTTTGCGCCCCGACGGAGGATTTGGCAGCCTGGCTACTGTTAACATTGTGTTGTTGCTACTGTTGGCAGGTATAAAATTATTGTTGCACCGCGGCTATATAACTACATCATCGGTTGTTTTGGTGAGTGTGGTCTGGATAGTTTTAACCCTGCAAGCCTTCAGCGCCGACGGCATTAGAGACACCGCCTTTTATAGCTATATTGTTGTTATCATATTGGCGTTTGCGCTGTTAAACTGGCAAGCCGGCGCGGTTGTGGTGATACTCAGCATTGTATCCGGTTTTGTGCTGGCCAATGCCGAAGAACAGGGCTGGATTTTGCCCGGTATATCTCGACCAACCAACATTGCGTTTGATGTTGCAGTTCTGTTTGGGCTGTCCGGGGTTGGGCTGGGGCTGATTATTACCGGCCTCAATGCGGCGCTCAAACGTGCCCGGCGGGTTGAAGAATCACTGACAGAAAGCAACCGTGAACTCAAACTGCTCAGCGATACACTGGAAGACCAGGTTGCCATTCGTATTCAACGGCTTGAAATGCTCACCACCGTCAACGAGCATCTCAGCGCCATCCTGAATTTGGATGAATTGATTGAACAGGTTGTAACAGAGCTGGAACAAAAATTTAACTACCGGCACGCCTACATTTACATGCTGGATGATGCGGGCCAAACACTGGTAGCAGCAGCAGGCATAGGGCCGGCGGCTGCGCAACTGGTGGCCCAACAGCACCGGGTTCCGGTAGATGCCCCGGTGAGCTTAATGGCCCGCGCCGTGCGTACCCGCCAAATTGTTCAGGTGTCTGATGTGCGGCAGGCCCCGGACTGGCTGCCCAACCCCCATTTGGCAGATACACGCTCTGAACTGGCTGTGCCGATTGTGGTATCGAACAAGGTGATTGGCGTGTTGGATGTGCAAAGCACACAGGTTTCCGGTTTTGATGATGTGGATGTCGCACTGATGCGCTTGCTGGCAAACCACGTGGCGGTGGCCGTAAACAACGCGCTTCTCTTCCGGCAGGTAGAAACCTCGCTGGCCGAAGCGCAGGCCATTCAGCAACAATACCTTGAACAGGCGTGGAACCGGCAAAAAGTTACGCGCCAAAATGTTGGCCGGGTTCGGTTTAGTTTGGGAGAATCAACCACCCTGGATGACGACGCGGTAACTGCTGCCCGACACACAGCGTTTG
>RFJF01000741.1 GCA_003695455.1 Chloroflexota bacterium | reverse complement strand
GATGGTGGGCGCGCCGTATCGCACCGAAAAGAACATCATCAGCGCCCCAATGAGCGCCAGCGCAATCCGTCCCCAGCGCCGGCTGCGGCCCAGCAAAATCAGCCCCGCGCCGAACAGAGCCACGCTCAGATATCCGGCAGGGATAACCAGCAGCCGCCAGCCGCCCGCCGTGTACGCCAGCCCGGAGCCGTCGGGGTAGACCACAAAGCGGCCAAAATCGCCGCCGGTGATGATGGCCGCCAGCCCGTGGCCCAACTCGTGAACCAGCGTCAGCAGCAGCCGGAAGGGGTAGCCCAGCAGCGGCAGTACCAGCAGCAGGATTGATGCCAGCCCGGCCAGGCCAATCATCCCAAATGTTTGTTTGGTTGAAAGTTGTTGGGGTTGGTCATTTGTCATTTGTCACTGGTCATTCGGCGCTCGTAGTTCGCCATTCGCTCAGTCGCTGATTTTCAGCACTGCCGCGCCGTTGATTTCACTACGTTTGAGCCGCCGCAAAGTTTCATTGGCCGCATCCAAATCGAACAACTCCACCTCAGTTTGCACCGGCACCTCTGCCGCCACCCGCAAAAAATCAATGGCATCCTGCCGGGTGCTGTTGGCCACGCTCTGTACGGTGCGTTCGTGCCACAGCAAATCGTAGGGCATTTCCGGGATGTTGCTCATGTGGATGCCGCCCAGCGCCAGCGTGCCGCCCCGGTCCAGCCGGGCCAGCGCCGCCGGAACCAGCGGCCCCGCCGGGGCAAAAATAATACTGCTGTCGAGCGCCGCGCCGGGGTCATCCTCCGCACCGCCGGTCCAAACCGCGCCCAGTTGCCGCGCTAGTTGGCGGTGGTGCGGGCTGCGGGTAAAAACAAACACCTCGCAGTTCCAGTGGCGGGCAATCTGAATAATGATGTGGGCCGACGCGCCAAAACCGTACAGCCCCAGTTTCTGGCCGGGCTGCACCCCGCTCAGCCGCAGAGAACGGTAGCCGACGACGCCCGCGCAGAGCAGCGGCGCGGCCTGGGTGTGGCTGAAACGGGCGGGAATGGGGTAGGCAAAGCGCTGGTCAACCACCACGTACTCGGCAAAACCGCCGTCGGCGTGGACGCCGGTAAACTGAATATTTTGGCACAGATTTTCTTTGCCTGCGGCGCAGTATTTGCACGCGCCGCAGGTCTGGTACAGCCACGGCACACCGAGCCGGTCGCCCGGCTTGTGCAGGGTTACGTCCGTGCCCACGGCATCTACCGTGCCCACAATCTGGTGGCCGGGAATGGTGGGCAGGCGCGGCAGGGCGAGGTCGCCTTCCACAATGTGCAGGTCGGTGTGGCACACCCCGCAGGTGTGAATTTTGAGCCGCACCTGCTGCGGACCGGGCTGTGGCGTGTCTACTTCGGCCAGCGCCAGCGGCCCGGATTCGGCGGGCGCGGTGTGGTGCAGTTGCATGGCTTGCATAGGGTGAACTCCTTCTACAAACGACAAGCTACGAGTGACGAACTACCAACTACGAGTGACGAACTACGGGGCACGTGCTCCCTTCTCCTTTTCCCAGAACGACCTACCGCAGGGTCACAAAGGTGGAACTACCCGTAATCCAGCCGGTGTCGCCGTTGGGGAGCTGGATTTGCAGCCAGCCGGTGTCTGGGTCGGTGGCGAGCACAGGCACAACGTCGCCCTGGTTGAGATGGCTGACCAGCTCAAAATCCAGGCCGGGGCCGGAGCGCACCCGCACGGCAAAGGCGGTCACTTCGGCTTGCTGGTCCGGTTCGGGGG
>RFJF01000740.1 GCA_003695455.1 Chloroflexota bacterium | reverse complement strand
TATTTAAGCAGCGAGAAAACATCATACCCCTGCAACTGGTTACGCCCATTCAAAAACGTCAGTTCAATAATGAACGATACGCCTGCAACCTCGCCGCCCAGCCGTTCAACCAGGTTGCAGGTAGCCCGGGCGGTGCCGCCGGTGGCCAGCAAATCATCTACCACCAGCACCCGCTGGCCCGCTTCAATGGCGTCTTTGTGAATTTCAAGCGTGTTGGTGCCGTACTCCAGCGCATAACTTTCAGAAATGGTTTCTGCAGGCAGTTTGCCCGGTTTTCTGATGGGCACAAACCCCACCCCCAGTTTGTACGCCAGCGGCATCCCAAAAATAAATCCGCGCGATTCCATCCCCACAATTACATCAATATCAAAATCCTGATACTTTTCGGCCAGTTGGTCAATACAGTATTTGAGCGCATCCGGATTTTTCAGCAGGGTGGTGATGTCGTAAAACAAAATACCCTCTACCGGAAAATCGGGTACGCTTCTGATTGTGCTTGCTAAATCCATTGTTTTCTCCGCCCACAAAGGTTGTAAATCGGCCCCAATTCTAACAGATGCGCCGCTAATGAGCAAGAAATCCGGCAGGTTAGATTTGGCGCTGCAAAAATTTTAACGTGCAAACCGGCGGCTTGTGGTATAATACGTTTTGGCAAAAATTGCCACAGGTTAATTGCAACCCCAATGTGAACTGCTGATGATTTTTGACAAAACGTTTTTGTATCGCTTGGCCGGCGCTGTTTTGCTTGCCGGCGCTGCACTCTTGATGTTTGCCTGCCAGGGCGTGGCAGTTTCAAACACTGCAACCGGCCAAGATAGCGCTCCCACGCCGCCGCCCACGCCTTTGCCCGCCGTTAACACGCCCCGCGCCGGTACGCCGGTGCTGGAGTCTACCGTGACGCCGGAAGAAGAGACCCTGACCCTGACTGTCTGGACAGTTGAGGCAGTCTCGCCAATGGCCGGCGAGGAGGCCGCCCGTTTTTTTGAGCAGACTGTTCAGGATTTTGAGCTTGCCAACCCCAACATTGACGTTAAAGTGTTTCTCAAAAAGCCAACCGGCAAAGGCGGGGTGCTTGATTTTTTACGCACCTCAAAAAAAGCTGCACCGGCCGTATTGCCCGATGTAGTGGTCATGCAGGCCACCGATTTAAACCAGGCCTTTGGTGAGCGGCTCATTCAGCCGCTTGACGGCAAACTGGACCGCTCGATTGTGCAGGATTTACTGCCCGCCTCGCGCCGGGTGGGCACCGTCAACGAGAAACTGGCCGGTGTTCCCCTGGGCATAGAAATGGAACACACCGTGTACAACACCGGCGTGTTTACCGGAACCCCCATTTACTGGGGCCACGTGCTTGGCAAAAACACCCGCTACCTGTTCCCGGCCAAAGGCGTGAACGGCCTGGTTAACGATGTGACTCTGGCGCAATATTTTTCGGCGGGCGGCGAGTTGGTTGACCAGGAAGGCACACCCAAAATTGATGACCGGGCGCTGAATGCGGTGCTCACATTTTACGAGCAGGCCAGAAGCAACGCCACCATTGACCTTTCCAGCCTTGAGGCCGGCACCACCGAGGAGTTGTGGCCCGAATACCTGGCCGGGCGGGCCGGCATTGCCCAACTCAGCGTGAGCCAATATCTCACCGACCGGGGGTTGCTCAACAGCACCCAGCCTTCGGCGTTGCCTGTGGAAGATGCCGGAAAAACGCCGTCGGGTATTATGCACGCCTGGGTGTTGACACTGGTCACAGACAACATTGATCGCCAGGATGCCGCCCTGCGGCTGCTGGAAACGTTTCTGGATACTGAAAACAACGCCACATGGAATGAGATTAACAAATCCATTCCGGTGCGCGATTCATCGTACCAACTGCTGGCCGGCGATGATCCCTACTGGCTGTTTCTGACTGAACAGTTGAACACGGCGCGTCCGGAACCCAGATTTACCGGGTATGACCGGGTGGGCCGTATTCTGCAGCAAGCTGTTGAGCAAGTCATTGGCGGTGAAGCCACTGCCGCCGAGGCCACAAATACCGCTGTTGACGCTTTTACCCAATAACCAAAATGACCAACAAACCCCAACCTATGAACGATAACCAATTGAGGGACGTTGCCTGGAAAATTATGCGGGCCGCACTGGCGGCGGTTGACCCGGCCCGCGCCGTGAAAAACTATTTTGCCGCCCATCCTGATGCGGCAGCGCACATCCAAACCACACCGGGCCGGGTGTTTGTAGTGGGGGCCGGCAAAGCCGGCGCGCCAATGGCGCAGGCCGTGGCTGAACTTTTTGGCAATGCCATTGCCGGCGGTTGCGTTATTGTAAAAACGGGGCACACCGGCAAAACGCCGCCGCCCAACATTGATGTTCGGCAGGCGGCTCACCCCGTGCCGGATGAATCCGGCTTGCAGGCCGCCCGCCAAATTGAGCAACTGCTGGCCCAAACCACACCCGACGACACGGTGCTGTGCCTCATCTCCGGCGGAGGTTCGGCGCTGCTGACTCTGCCCGCCGAGGGAATTTCGCTGGCGGATTTGCAGGAAACCACCCGCCAGTTGTTGGCTGCCGGCAGCACCATTAATGAAATCAACACCATCCGCAAGCACCTATCCGCGGTGAAAGGCGGCGGGCTGGCCCGGATGGCCGCCCCGGCGCGAATCTACACCCTGATTTTGTCTGATGTGGTGGGCGACCCGCTGGAAGTGATTGCCTCTGGCCCCACCGTGCCGGACCCCTCAACATTTGCCGATGCGTGGGCGCTGGTAGAACGGTACCGCCTGCAAAATTCTTTGCCGGCAGCAGTGGCCCAACGGCTGCGCGCCGGCGTTGCCGGATTGGTTGCAGACACGCCCAAACCGGGCAACCCCATTTTTGAACACGTGCAGAATCAAATCATTGGCAGTAATCTGATTGCCGCCCGCGCCGCCGTGCAGGCCGCAGAGTCTGCCGGTTTCAGCGCGCAACTTCTGTCAACTTTTGTTGAAGGCGAAGCACGCGAGGTGGGCCGGGTGGTCGCCGGGCTGGCCAAAGGGCTGCTCAAAAACGAAACCGCGCTGGCGCGTCCGGCTTGCCTGGTGCTGGGCGGCGAAACCACGGTAACGCTCAAAGGCAGCGGCAAAGGCGGGCGCAATCAGGAAATGGCGCTGGCCGCCGCTATTGCGCTGCAGGGCTGGCCCAACGCGCTGGTAGTCTGCCTGGGCACAGACGGCAACGACGGCCCCACCGATGCCGCCGGCGCGTTTGCCGATGGCAACACCGTGGCCCGCGCCCGCGCGCAGGGGCTGGACGCGCCGGATTTTCTCAACCGCAACGATGCCTACCACTTTTTTGAGGCGCTTGACCAGTTGATTATCACCGGCCCCACCAACACCAACGTCAACGATTTAACCCTGATTTTGGCAGGCCGTTAATGTACCCTCCGGTTTTCAGGGCTGATGCCCAGCGCCATCTGAAAAACATTGGCGACGCCGACCTGGTCATTGGCCTGACCGGATTTGGTGTTTCGCCGGCGGTTGCCGAGGCGGAAAAACTGGCGCTGGACGGCGCGCACCGGCACTATCCTCACCTGCGTACGGTACTCATTCACGCCGAAGCCGGGCGGGCCGGCAAAGAAAATCAATTGGCCGTACAGCACACCTCAAGCAACGGGCATGTGGTGGTTGCCGGGTGCTACCAGGGGGCGGCAGGCCGGGGCAACGCCACGGCGGCGCTGCTGGATGCGGCACTGGCACTGGATGCCAAAGCGGTGGTTATTCTGGATAGCGCCGGCGCGGGCCTGAACCCCGATTGGCTGGCCGGACTGGCCCACCTGATTTTGCAAAACAACGCCGATTTGGTGCTGCCCCGCTACCGCCAGTGGTCTACGCCCCACGGCTGGCTGAACGATTTGCTGGCCTACCCGCTGTTCCGGGCGCTGTGGGGAACCAGCCTGCGCCACCCGCTGGCCCCTGATTTTGCCGTATCTCCGCAACTGGCAACGGCCCTGCTGGATGAGGATATTTGGGGTACCGCCGCCGGCGGCAACGGGCTGGTTCCGTGGCTGGCAACCTTTGCGGCGGTGCAAAACTGGCGGGTAGCGCAAAGCGCGCTGGGTGAAAAATTATTGCGCAACGGCAAAACGGGCCACGCAAATGGAAATTCCCTGCCGGATTTTAAATTGCTGAACACGCGCGCGTTTCGGACCGGTTTTCAGGATTTGGTAACCGTACTGT
>RFJF01000739.1 GCA_003695455.1 Chloroflexota bacterium | reverse complement strand
GCCCCCGGCTAACATGTAACGGTTGTTTGAACGAGGTGGTAAACAGCCAGTAAAACGGAAACAAACACACAAACGACCAAAAAATCACGATGGTATATAACAGTACTCTTTGCCACAATTTTTGTTTCATAATTACTGGTTCCTTACCCTGCACTCTGCCGTGAAACCCGGCGTGTTGCAGTGAGAAAAAGTGTGGCAAAAATGATCACCAGCACCAGTAGCGCATAGGAAATTGCGGCGGCATAGCCATAATTGCCAAATGTTAAGGCCGTGTCAAAAATATACATAGTCAGTGATTCCGTAGCCGACCCCGGACCGCCGCCGGTGGTGACCACAATAATATCAATAATCTTGAAGATTTCCAGCCCACGAATCAAAATGACTGTCACCGTAATTGGCAACAAAATTGGAAATGTGATCTTCTGTAAAATTTGCCAGGCATTCGCGCCATCAACTCGCGCAGCCTCGTAAATATCTTCCGAGATGCTTTGCATCCCGGCCAGCAGCAGCAAGGTCATAAAAGGAATCCACTGCCAGCTATCAATTAAAATAATGGCCACTGTGGCCCAAAAGCCGTCAGTTAGCCACGGGATTGAGATTTGCGTTCCCAGCAGCGAAGATAACTCTCGCTGCAACTGCGCCTGGGGCGAGATGCGGGTGTCAAACAACATCCGCCCGGTGTAGGCCGCCGCCACCGGGGTCATCATCATTGGCATCAGAAAGATAACCCTGACCACATTGCGGCCAAAAAAGGGCTGATTTAAAACCAGGGCTAGTCCAAACCCAACAACGTACTGTACAATCACACCAACAATCACAAAAGTCAGTGTGTTTCTGGCCGCCGTGTGCAGTCGTTGGTCGCTCGCCATGCGGATGTAGTTGCGCGTGGTCAGGTTGAAACCCAGGCCCAAAAATCCGGATTCGGCGGTATCCACGCTTGATACTGCCGTGGTGCCACCACGTTGATAATCGGTAAAACTGATGCTTAACGACCACAACAGAGGAAAAATTGAGAGGGCCAGCAATATGGCAACCGTTGGCATTAGAAATACCCGTTTGATGTTTCTCTCGTGCGCCCGGTCACTAACTTGAACTGCTGCGTTGCGGGCTTGAGATTCAGCCATTAGATTTCTCCATTGAATGTGGGTATCTTTTCAACTTGGCTTAAATC
>RFJF01000738.1 GCA_003695455.1 Chloroflexota bacterium | reverse complement strand
TTGAAAGGCTTATTCCTGTGCGGGCGGCGGTATTGAGCAACCGCTTCGATGAAGTATGGGCCGAGGCTTGTAATTCGCCCCTAAACTAAAACACACCCCTTTGAACCAACCCCCTTGCATTTTTGAGCGCGTGATGATAGATTATATTCACACAACCCCGTGCCAAGGAGTAGTGCAATGACCAGTATTCTAGTTGTGGATGACGAAGAACGCGTAGCGCTGACCATCGAAAGAAGTTTGCAGCCTCACTATCAGGTGAGAGTGGCCTACAACGGAACAGACGCGCTCAAAATTGCCCGCCGAATTAACCCGGATCTGGTTATTCTTGATATTATGATGCCCGGCATGGATGGGTTGCAGGTCTGCCGCGAGTTGCGCTCGGACCCTATTTTAAAGGCCGTGCCAATTTTGTTCCTCACCGCGCGGGGCCGTGTAGAGGACAAAGTTGAAGGATTTGACGCCGGCGCCGACGATTACCTGACCAAACCGTTTGATGTGCGCGAACTGCTGGTGCGGGTGCGTGCTATTTTACAGCGCACAACCAAGCAGCAGGAAAAAGACGCCAAACCAGATACCATCGCTGTGGGTAAGCTCAGCCTCAATTGCCAGAATTACCAACTAACCACAGAAGAAAAGACTATTTTGCTCACCCCGGTAGAATTTGACCTGATGTACCATTTGATGAGCCACCCCGGGCAGGTGTTCAGCGGCGAACGGCTGCTCCGGGAATTGTGGGATTACCCCAGCGACACCGGCAGCCCGGACCTGGTGCGCATGCACGTGCGCAACCTGCGCCTGAAAATAGAGCCAGACAGCCGTCATCCGCGGTTTCTGCTAACCGTTCCCCGGCATGGCTACACCATTGCCACCGACTAACGGCCAATACGGTCTGAAATTAGCCAAAACCTGACCGGCCCAACAGCCGTCAGGTTTTTATCTGTAAGCCCGCCAACTCATGGACCATCAAGCGCACATTTTGGTAGTGGATGACGAAAAAGCTTTTCGGCATCTTTTAAAAACACTGCTCACCACAGAAGGCTACCGCGTCTCTACCGCAGACAGCGGCAATACTGCCATTGAATTGCTGCAACAGCATACCTTCAACCTGGTCATATCAGACCTGATGATGGGCGATGTCAGCGGCATTGACATTATGACCCACGCCAAACAACTTGCCCCGGAAACAGAATTTATTGTAATCACCGCCTTTGGCTCGCTTGAAACCGCCGTAGAAGCGCTGCGCCAGGGCGCGCACGATTACATTGCCAAACCCTTTAACAACCACCAGCTACTGCACAGCGTAAAACGGGTGCTTGCCTTTCAGCAAACCCGCCAAGAAAAAGAGCAACTTTTTAACACCCTTCAGCAACGCAACCAAAAACTCACAGACATGCTCAACGCCAGCAACCGGCTGGCCCACCTCAGCCCTCTGCCCGATCTGGTACTCAACGAAATCATTGAAATTGCCCGGCGGCATCTCAACCTGACGGTAGCCGTTACCGTGCTGGATGACGAAGCCACAAAATTAAGAACCGCCTGCCCGGACAATCTGGCCGACCTGTGGTGGGCGCAAAATCTGGAACAGCACTACTTCTCTGAAACAGACCTGAAACGCGTGTTTACCGGCGCCAAACGTATCAGCCAGTCCTTTCTTATCGATCTCACATCGCCAAAATTACCCTACCCCTTCAACCCCGGCAATTCCCAATCAGACCAGGCAAACGACCCGGATACGATTACCAGCCTGCTGGCTATTCCGCTGGATACGCGCGGCACGCGGATGGTGGGCGTGCTGTGGGTAACCAACCATCCGCGCCGGCTATCGGCAGAATTTGTGCAGCAACTTGAAATTTTTGCCAACCAGACCGCCGGCACCCTCGACAGCGCCCGCCAGTTTGCCCGCCAACTCAACCAGCTCAGGGTCAGAAACACACTGGTCAACGCCGGGCAGCGCATTGCCACGGTGCTTGACCACTCTGAGGTTGCCCACACCGTACTTGACGCCGCACTTAAAGTAATTCCGTGGGCAGAAATGGCAATTCTCTGGTACCGGCAGCACATTGACGGCAACATGTCTGCGGTTGGCCTCACCAGCAGCGGCGATACAACCCACGCCAACCCCATTGACCCGGAGCTGATTTCGCAGGTGCTCACCAGCAAACAGACCGTGTACCGGCCGCGCTGGCATTCCGGAAAGTCGCTCATCATCGAACCGCTCACCCTCAGTTCTGTTTCGATTGGCGCGCTGGCCATCATCAGCGACAGGCCCAACGCCTTTAACGAAGACCTGCACCAAATTCTGGCAATGCTTTCAAACCAGGCAGCCATTGCCATGCAAAACGCCTCGCTGTACGCCGAGGCCCAGCGGGTTGATGAAATTGAGGCCCTCTATGAAGCGGGCAAAGCCATTGACCGCACGCTCAATTTGCAGGAAACGCTGACCACCACCATGGCCGTATCGCGCAGTCTCACGGGCGCTGCCATCAGTAACGTGTACCTGTACACACCCCAAAGCGGCCGCATTGATTCCGTGGTGACGTTGAGCGATGAACTGGCCCTGACCGACGCCGACCGCCGGCAGGCCGCCGCCATTGCCCGCACCGTGCTGGAAACCAATCAGCCCAGCCTGGTTGTTGAACGCGACTCCAAAATTCGGGCTGTTGCACCCAACAACCTGCCACCCAAAATTATTCAATCATGGCTGGCTGTGCCCCTGCCCAGCAACGACATCCCAATGGGCGTGCTCCAGTTAGGCAATGACCGCCCGGACGCCTTCAACGCCAACGATGTCCGGCTCATCCAGATTATTGGCTCGCACGCCGCCACCGCCATTGAAAAATCGCGCCTGTACGAAGAGGTACAGCACCGGCTGCAACAAACCGAAGCCCTCAACGCCATCAGCCAGAGCATCAGCACCACTCTGGAATTAGAACGAGTGCTGGAACTGGTGGTGCAATCGGCCGCCAAAACCATTTCTGTGGCTACACATAGCGCGCTCTATCTATTTGACAACACCGATGAATTACCCGAACCGGAAGCCCAGATTGCCACACAAACCCCAGACTTGCCACCAGAACTACTCGATGCCCGCCGGCAGGCTGTACAGCAAGCAACAACCCAAAAAGAAACCGTGCGTGTTACCTGTGATACAGCTCAGGCCGGACCGTGGTCTCTGCTGGTAGCGCCGCTGCGGGTAAAACAATCCATTATTGGTGCAATTTCTGTGTCCAGCCCTCGCCCCAACGCCTTTCATACCAACGATGAAACCCTGCTCAACACCTTTGCCAGCCACGCCTCCATTGCTATCCAAAATGCCAACCTCTTCCGCGACCTGACAACGGCCTACACCGACCTGTCGCAAAAGCAAGAAGAAATCCTGCGTAATCACAGCACCCTGCAAGCCCTGTTCAACGGCATCACCGACGGTCTGTACATCACCGACCGGCAGCTAAAAATCATCGCCATTAACCAGGCCGAAGCCCGCCGTTTGGGTGCAACACCGGCTGATTTTGTTGGCAGAACCGGCGACGAACACCTGTGGGGTCCGTCTGCTTCCAGCGTGGTCCGGCTGGTGCAAAACACATTTAAAACAGGTCAGGAAAATACGTGGGAAAGCCAGACCGATGTGGAACAACGGGGCATCTTTACCGACCGTGACATACACACCTACCCCATTTTCACACCCGCCGGCAACGTGACCCAAGTAATTATTTTTGCGCAGGATGTTTCTGAGCAGCGCCGGTTACAGGCATCGCTGTTCCGCTCGGCCAACATGGCGGCGGTGGGGCAGCTTGCCTCCAGCGTGGCCCACCAAATCAACAACCCGCTGACGGTTATCATCGGCAATTCACAAATTATGGAAATGGAAACCAACCCCGACAGCCCGGAATATGTGATGGTGCGGGACATTGTTGAAGCAGGCACACACATCCGCAAAATTGTGCAGAACCTGCTTGATTTTTCGACGCAGGACAGTTATGAATGGGACGAAACCGACGTGGCCGAAACCATTGCCGATGCCCTGATGCTGGTCACGCATTCGCTGCGCAAAAGCCACATCCGGGTTGAAAAAGAGATTGCCCTCCTGCCTACCATCATTGCCAGCGCCAGCCACCTGAAACTGCTGTGGATGAACCTGCTGCTCAACGCCCGAGACGCCATTGCCACCACCGAACAGGAGGACGGGGTGGTAAAAATTACCGCAACCCAACTTGATGACAACCACGTGCAAATAAAAATCATTGACAACGGCGAAGGCATCCCCGAACAGCACCAGGGTTTGCTGTTCCATCCCTTTTTCACCACCAAATCCAGCGGGAAAAATCTGGGGCTGGGGCTGTTCACCTGCGGGGCCATTGTAGAGTTTCATCAGGGAACCATCACCCTGGGCAACCGAACCGGCGGCGAACCCGGCGCGGTGGTTACCATTACCCTGCCCATCAACCCTGAAACCGGACGCTGACCCCCGTACGCACGCCAACAAAAAAAACCGCCGATTGGCGGTTTTTTTGTCGGCTGCAAATTCACTGCATCAATTCCGAATGACCACCGGAATGTACGTTTTGTGGGTCACGGTTTCCTGGTGCAGCACCGACACATCATCCACGTACACCCAGGTGTTATCGGCGGCAACCTGCCAGTTGGGCAGCCGGAACTCCACGGTCACAATTTGCCCGGCGTAGGGTGTCAAATCCAGCACGCCGGTTTTCCAGCCCATATCTTTGGGCGTGTCCGGTGGCGGCGGGCCGGTGTACCAGCTCTGCCAATCGTACGACCACAGGAATCCGTCATCCCACACTTTGCTGCCGTTAATATATGCTTCAAACGGGTCGTACTCTTTTGAGCCGAACACCGCCGACCCCACTTTCACATCGTAACTCAGCAGGCGATACCAGTACGTGACTTGCGTAACGCCGCTGGGCGGCACGTACACCGCCTGTCGGAGCCACGTTTCGCTGATTTGATGCCCGGTGTTATCGGCGGTGGTAGCGCCCAGCCGGGCCATCTGCGAGCCGCTGCGCGGCGTGATGTAGGCCGTGCCCAGCGTATCGTTGGTAACCAGCGTGGTGGTGTACACCAACGAACCACCGGGCGGCGTGTTGCCCACAATCCAGTTTTGCAAGCCGTTCTCAAAATTGCCGTCCACAAACGAACTGCCCACAAACTGAATACGTACGTCACCCGCTACTGTTTGCCCGGCCACCGAAATGTCGGCTATTCCGCCGGCATTGGCCGAGGTCAGCGTGCGGTAGGTCACGCCGTTCACCGTGGGCGAGCTTCCGCTCAACGTGCCCAGACTGGTACTGACCACCAGCGGCAGGTTCGATTGCCCCAGCCGGTTGCCGAATTTGTCCTGCACTTCAAAACTGAGCGTCGCCTGGCTGGCTCCGTCGCCGATGATGTACGGGTGCGAGGAGGTGACCTTGATGACCGGGTTGTAAATTTCAATCTGCACCGCCCCGGTGATGCCGGACACGCCGCTCACCGCCAGCGTGGCCGTTCCCGAAGACAGCCCGGCGTTCAGCACGCGGGTGGTCACCCCGTTCACTGTGGGAACCACACCGCCAATACTCCCCAGCGAGGTTGTGACGGTCAGCGGCGAATTGATGTGCGTCAGCGTTTGCCCGTTGGCATCTTTCAGGGTGATGGTCAACGTACCGTAATCCTGCCCGTCGGCGGTCAGGTAGTTGGTTGGTGCGGCCTGCGCGCTCAACTCCGATTGTGCCGCCACACTGGCTGCCGCCACACTAGCTGCCGCCACGTACTGCGGCGAAAAACTGATATCGGCCACCACCCCCACCACGTCAATCGAACTGGTCCCGCTCACGGTCAGCCCGGCCACCGACAAATTCGCCGTGCCGGCCACACTGCCGCCGGTGAGCGTGCGGGTGGTCACCCCGCTGGCGGTGGGCTGTCCCGCGCCGCCAATCGTCCCCAACGATGAGGTGACGGTCAGCGGGGTGGTGTAATCGGTCAGGGTATGGCCGTAGGCATCCTGCACGGTCACGGTCAGCACGGCGGTGTTCAGTCCGTAGGTTGACACGTACGCCGGGTTGGTTTCTACGTAGGCAATGGCCGGCGCGCCGTTGGTGAAGGTGACCACGCCCTGCGCCGGGAAGCCGTCGGCGTAAATCAGGGCCGTGCCGGTTTGTGGGGGAGCGGTCAGCGTGCAGACGTACACGTACCCGGCTTCGGGGGTGCAGGCGCTGTCGTTGAGCGTGCCCAGCGTGGTCGTGACTACCGAGGGATATTCCGGCAGGGGCAGGCCGTTGTTGTCCAGCTTGCGCAGGCGGATTTCGGCCTGACTCACGCCGTCGGCCACCAGCGTGGGCGGCACGGCGGTCATCCAAGCCCGGGGCGCAAAGAACACCGAGTCGCCGGCGGCAGCTTTACCGTTGACAAAAATGTGCGCCCGCCCGGAAAACGAGCCGGAGGTGAGTGTGCGGGTGAACACGCCGTTCACCGTTGCGCCGCTGCCGGACAGCGTTCCCAAATCGGCGCTGACCGTGGCCGCTGTGCCGTCAGAAACCAGGTTGCCGTAGGCATCGCGGGCGGTAATCACAATCTGGGTGGGGAACCCGCCCACCGGCACGGTCAGCGGGCTGGCGCTGACCACGGTGGTAAACAGCGCGCCCGGCACAATTGTCACCGATTTTTCCGGGCTGTAAATAGTTGACGTGTAAGCCTGAATACCGATTGTGCCGGCCAACGTGCCGGTGAAGACGCCGCTGTTGTTCAAATCGCCGTCGCCGGAGCCGTACACTTTGCGCCAGTTGAACGGCCCGGTGGTCGTCAGATTGTTGTAGCGGTCAAATCCTTTGGCGCTGAAGTTGCTGCTGGTTCCGGCCGTAACCCACACCGGCACATCCGGGAACACCGAAACGTGATGCACCGGCCCCGGCAAAATCGTCACCGAATCGCCGGAGAGGAGCAGCGGGCCGCTGCCGGTTGAGGCCGTCACCGTAAAGGCAGTGGTACCGGCGGTGATACCGGGAGTCATGGTCATGGTGACCACGTTGCCGGTAGTGGTGCCGGTCACGGGCGTCACCACCCCCAGCGAGCTGGTGAGCGTGACCACCGTTCCGCCGGCCACCGGGTTGTTCCACGGGTCAAACAGGCTGAACGTCAACGCCGACTGGTCGCCGGTGTCCACCTGAATTTGGGTGGGACTGGCCGCCAGCGTGGCCGAGTACGCGCCGCCCGGAATCAGTTGCAGCGAGTCGCCCTCCACCGTGAGCGGCTGGCCGTTGAACGAAATCTGCATCCCCACCGGCCCCACCGAACGGTCCGCCGTGAAGGTGGTGTTGAACTGGCCGTCGGTGACGAGCGTGCTGGTGGGTACAACCGAGCCTCGGGTGATAGTGATAACCGCCGTGCCGGAGCCGTTGATGGGGAAGTGCAGGCCATCTTTGATGGTCACAGCCAGCAGCGATGTGCTTGTTCCATCGCCCAGCAGGGTCGTGCGCGAGGCGGTGACATCGGCAAACACGGCGTAACCGGGAATGAAGGTCAGGGTGGTATCGCCCTGCACAAAGAGCGTGCCGTTGTCGCCGGCCATCGAGACCAACCCGTCGCCCAACGCAAACGGGCTGAGCGAGCGCGTAATTTTGCCGCCCACGGTGGGGTTGTTGTTGCCCCCCACGTTGGCCTTGTCCACCGTCACCGTGATTGGCGTACCGTCGGCCACCAGATTGCTGAATTGGTCGTACACGGTGATAACCAGCGTGGCCGTCACGCTATCCACCGGAATAATTGTTTGCGAAGCCGCCACCACAGCGCGCGCCGCCGGGCCGGGCCGGTAGGTTACACTGGGAAAACCGGTCAGTGTCATCGGGCCGGCGCTGCTGGCCGCCTGAACCGCGTGCGTCCCGGCGTGCGTCGTTGAGGTCATCACCACGCGGGCCTGCCCGCCGGACACCACCCCCGTGGCCGATTTGGAATCAACCGTGACGGTGATCACATGTCCGTCTACCACGCTGTTGCCGTACGCATCTACCAGATTGGTCAGCAAAATCGAGGTGGTGCTGACACCGTTGGCAACCACGCTGGCCGGGTAGGTGGGCACCAGCGCGCTG
>RFJF01000737.1 GCA_003695455.1 Chloroflexota bacterium | reverse complement strand
TGTTCACAATATCCCACACCAGCCGCCATTTGTCATCCAGTTGCGTTTGGGGGTCAATCCGCACCCCGCGCAAGTTGGCAAAACGCAGGTCCGCCCCGGACAGGTTGGCCCCGCGCAGGTCGGCGCGGTTGAGGTCGGCAAAGTGCAGGTCGCTGTTGCTGAAATCCACGCCCCGCAAATCCTCGCCGCTGAGTTTTTTGCCGCTCAAATCCTGCCCGGCGCAGTTGGGCAAACAGGCCGGGGCCTCGGTGGTGGACGGTTCGGGAATCAGCACATCGGCAAACAGCACAAACCCGATGAAGGTAAAAAAGATGATGGCAACCAAAACTGATTTGTTCATTCCGCACTCACTTTTTTCAGGATGGGCAGCATTATACCGGACTCGGGCGATAACTTCAATTGGCGCAACCTGCCGGGGCGCTGTTGATTGCCCACAAAATTGATGGTACAATTCTTTCACCAGACAGCGGGAGACAACAATGACAGGCCAGCAAGAAAGCGGTTATTTGTACCCCAACAAAATGGCGCGGATTCACGTGCTGTCCATCGAAGAAACCATCGGCCACGCCGCCATGATGGCCGTGTTTGAAACAGCAAAAATCCCGCCGGAATTGTACCCGCCGGCCAACAATTTTGCCAAAGGTTTTGATTTTGCCTACTATGGGGCTATTGGCGCAACGCTGGAAAAAATGTACGGCCCGCGCGGTGAACGAGGGTTGATGCTGCACGCCGGGCGGGCGGCGTTTGATGACGGGCTGGCCCAGTACGGCGGCGCACTGGGCACCAGCGAGCTGGCGTTCAAAGCCATTCCTACCGCGGCCAAATTAAAAATTGGCATCATGGCCGTGGCCGAGGCGTTCAACAAGTTCAGCGACCAGTTGACCGAGGTCAGCGAAGAAAGCGACCATTTTGTGTACACCATCCGGCGCTGTCCGGCCTGCTGGGGCCGCACCAGCCCGCGCCCGGTGTGCGCTACCACCATCGGATTGCTGGAAGCGGCTTTTAAATGGGTCAGCGGCGGCGCGTTGTTTGACATAACCGAGGTGGAGTGTATTGCCATGGGACACGCAGCGTGCGTATTCCACGTGGGCAAAACGCCGGTTGCCCAATCCACCGGAGAAAATGAAGATTAACGTTCTGCCACCGGATGCCGGCGTCTGTCTTCTGTGTTCTGTTCTCTGGATTCTGACCAAAGGAGCTTCCCCATTTCCATTCTAAAACCGGGACAGCGCATTTTTGAATACGAAATCATCCGCCAGTTGGGACAGGGCGGCTTTGCCGCCGTGTTCGAGGCCCGCAACCGGATGCTTGACCGGCACGTAGCCATTAAGCAACTGTTGGTGGAACGCGCCGGCGACCGCAAAACGGTGAAGCGGTTTATTCAGGAAGCGAGGATTGCCGCATCCATTCAGCACCCCAACGTTGTCTCCATTTACGGCCTGCGGATGGAAGACAACCGGTTTTATATGATTATGGAATATTTGCCGCACGGCAGCCTGCAAACACTGCTGGAAAAACAGGGCAAATTGCCGGTGGAACAGGCCGTGCGGCTGACCATTGGCATTTGCGAGGGGCTGGCCCAACTGCACGAAAAGGGCATCATTCACCGTGATATCAAGGCCGAAAACATTCTGCTTACCGCCGACGGCCGGCCCAAAATTATTGATTTTGGGATTGCCCACGTGCCGGAAGCTTTTGGCGGCATGGGGTTAACGCAGATGGGCTTTCAACCCAGCACACTTATTTTCAGCTCGCCGGAACAGGTGCGGGGCAAAGAAATTGATGCCCGCAGCGATGTGTACCAGGTGGGCGAACTGCTGTACCTGATGCTGGCCGGCCAGCATTACATTGACCTGCAAACGCTGGAAGACGAGGCTATGACTTACGGCGGCACCAACCAGTTTCGCTCGCAGGCCAAACTGTACCAACTGCTTGAAAACGCCATTTGCGAGGAGCCGCCGCGCGGCCTGCCGGAACTGTGGCGCGAGGTTGGCGTGCTGGCCGGGGTGGTGGAAAAGGCGCTGGCAAAATCGCCGGAAGACCGTTTTGCCAACACCCACGATTTTGCCGCTGCGCTGGACGCCATCAATATTACGGCCGCGGTAGATGCGGTGGAAGCCGAAAATCAGGCGTTGCAGGATTCGCGCATGTTCAACAAGCGGGGGCTGGCCCACGTAAATATGCGCAACTTTGAGCAGGCCATTTACGATTACACCAAAGCCATTGAACTGGACCGCCACTACGCCGAAGCATACAACAATCGCAGTGCAGCCCTGCTGATGATGGAAAATTACGCCAAAGCCGTGGTTGATTGCAATTGGACGCTGGAACTGGCCCCCCATTTTGTGGCGGCCTACATCAACCTGGGCATTGCCCACACCGGCCTGCGAGATTATCCCCCGGCGCTGGAGGATTACCGCAAGGCACTGGAACTGGACCCGGAAAATCTCTACGCCTACTACAACCGGGGCAACACGTATCTGTGGATGGAAAATTTTGAGCTGGCGGTGATGGATTATGACAAAACGCTGGAGCTGGACCCGGAATTTGTGGCCGCTTATGTCAATCGGGGGGTAGCCTACACAGAAATGAAGGCCTACTCCAATGCGCTGGCCGATTTCAGCCGGGCCATCGAGCTGAACCCCAACTACGTTTACGCTCTGTACAACCGGGCCAACCTGTACCGCGAGATGCGCCAGCACAAAAAAGCCATTCAGGATTACACCCGCGTCATCGAGCTGAATCCCCAGCACCCCTACGCCTACGAAAACCGCGGTGACAGCTACGCCGCTCTGGGCGATGAGGACAACGCCGCCGAAGATTACACCAAAATGGTGATGCACAGTTCAACCATTAACCCCAAACGCATGGCCGTGGCTCGCAGTATGCTGATGCCCGCCACCCCACTTGATTTCCTGGCCCCCAAAACAGAACCCAACGCAAAATAGCCGCGTCTCAATTGTTCCGACTCATCGGCAAATTACCAAAAATGTGAGATGCACCCGGCTTTTGCAGCGATGTTTCCTGTTCAGTTCAAATTATGTTATACTTTCACCCTGTGCAGGATTGGCAAAAATTGATTTTACAACCAGTTCGGGGTAATCAACCGGGCACAACGCCACCGGTGTGTACCCGGTTTACGCGGTGCAAAAATGGCATTGTTGTTATTAAACGAAGACGAAATCCGGCAAACAGTCAACCTTTCTGAGGCAATTGCCGTAATTGAGGCCGCATTTGCCGCCTCAGCCGAGAACCAAATCAAAAGCCCCGGTTCATTTCACCTGGATTTTCCGGAGGTTGATGGTTCGGTTGAAGTCAAAGCTACCTACCTGCAAAACGCGCCGTACTATGTGATCAAGGTAGGCAATCAGTTTACCAATAATCCGCAGATAAATCTGCCGGCCAACAGCGGAATGATCACCTTGTTTGATGCTGCCACCGGTTTTCCGGCAGCCGTATTGCTGGATAACAGCTACCTGACCAATGTTCGCACCGGCGTGGTGGGCGCACTGGCAACGCAATATCTGGCAAACAATGAAGCCGGAGAAATCGCAGTTATCGGCAGTGACCAGCAGGCGTTTCTGCTGCTGAAATCGCTCATCGCGGTACGCACGGTAAAGCGGGTGACTGTGTGGGGCAACACACCTCTGGACGCCGATGTCTATGCGCGCCGGATGGTTGAAGATCACGATGTAAACATTGAAATTGCACCGTCAACTGAGGCAGCTGTTGCCGCGGCCGAAATTGTGCTGCTCACAGAACCGCACCTGTCGCCGCCAATTCAGGCCGGCTGGCTCCGCCCCGGCACACACATAACGGCGCTGGGAAACCCGGGCGGCAATCTGCCCGTTCTGGATTCCCGTCTGCTGGACCGGGTTGATATGATTGTTGCCGACAGGCCGAGTCCAGCGCTCAATGCAGGCACCGGGCATCAGGCGCAGGGTGAGTTGAGCCAGCTGATTCGGGGCAAAATTCCCGGCAGAACCCGCACCGACCAGATTACGCTGGCTCGTCTGCAAGGGCTTGACTGGCAGGATGCAGTGATTGCCACGCTGGCGCTGGACAAGGCCCTGTTTTTGGGGTTAGGGCAGCGCATTGAATTTGGCCTGCCGCAACGGCACCCCGTTTATGGGGCACAACGTTTGCAATGAACGGCGTGGTTTATTTGCACACTGTATCATTTTTGCAAATTCCGTACTGTTTTCTGCCGGCTGCGTGTTGCATATTGCGTGTAATTTTGGGCCTGCAACACACAACACGCACCACAAAACACGTCTCCGGTTAGACCCCAACAACACTAACATCTACCCCGGCTCCGGCAGCGCCGCCAACAACAACAAATGAAGCGGCTGACCCCGTACCAATGACTCATTTATCATCCGCAACCAAAATCTGCAATGTGGCGTAACCGAACACTTTTGTGGGGCTACCTGGCCGTTTTACTGGCCGCAAATTTAATGTTGCTGCTGCCGCCCGCCTCGGTGTTGCGCGTAACCGGCGCGCTGCTGCTGCTGGCAATTCTCCCCGGCGGGCTGTGGGCCACCAGATTCTTCCCCACCGAACCACCGCTGCTGCGCGGCGTTATTGCCGCCGGAATCAGCGTGGCGGCCACGGCGTTACTGGCGTTGGCCCTGCAATATTTGCCCGGCCCGGTGCAAACGTGGCACCTGCTGGCCGCGCTCAATCTCATCGCCCTGCTGCCCCTGCTGTTCATCCGCCGCCGGCCAATCGCCGTTCGCCATTCGCCCATTCGCCCGTTTTTCAAAGAACACCTGCCCCTGCTGCTGATTCTGGCTGTGGCGCTCTTTTTGCGCGCCGCCAACCTCAGTTACAGCGAATTTCAGGGCGACGAAGCGCTGGCGATGCTCTCGGCGGCGGAAGCGTTGGAGGGGCACGAGGACGCGCTC
>RFJF01000736.1 GCA_003695455.1 Chloroflexota bacterium | reverse complement strand
CGGATACAGAAAAGGATATTATCATCCCTTATTATCTTTACGCCCACGCTTCATTTAGATACCTGCTTAATGATAATTTTGACGAAGCGGTTCTGTTACCTGAATCAGAAAAGGACAGGTTGTATAATCTGGATAAAGTGTTGTTGGTGATACCAGCTTATCCCCCGGACGACAGCAAACCCCCAGCCTATGTGTGGCTACACCGGGAAAATACTCATTTTGGCACGGCTTATGTTTCTGCTGTCAATCGGAGCCGTCCGCCTGAGTCGCTATTTTTCGGCAGAGGTGAGGCTATAGAAGGTAGTCAGGGCAATGTGCTTGCCCATCGATATTTTGTCGACCCGCCAATGATACTGCCCTTGTTCCCGTCGGAACTGCCTAAAAAACAGGTGTCTGTTCAGTGGGATGATAACCTCCGGCTGATTGGCTATCAATTTAACCCACCCCGGATTGAAGCCGGTGAAAGCAGTAATCTTTATCTGGCCTGGGAAATTTTGGGCTATACCGCTCTAAACGAAAAAATGTTTTTACAACTGTTAGATAGTCGAGGGCAACCGGTAGGCCAGCAAGAAGTTGAGCCAATTTCGCGCAAAATGTATCGTTGGCGCGACAGTGGTTTGATTCTGGAACAGCATCCCATCAGGCCTGTAGAAGATTTAGATGCCGATTTATATTTTGTACGGTTCGGCTTTTTTGATCCTGCAACCGGACAGCGGTTACCTACTTATATTGCTGATAACCAGCCCACAGGCAGCGATGAATTAATCGTGGGGCCTTTATACGTGTCGGCTAATGGAATTGACCCCACCGCGCCACAGCATTACCGACATGCCTGGTTTGGCCGTGAGTTTTTGTTGCAGGGGTACACCCTTACGCCGTTGGATGAATCAACAATCGTGAAGCTGTACTGGCAAAGCCTCGCCCCTACCGACATAAATTATACAATCTTTGTGCAACTGCTTGATTCGCAAAATCAAATTGTTGCACAAACCGATGCCCAGCCGCTGCAAAATATCTACCCCACCTCGCGCTGGCAGCCGGGTGATATATTGGCAGAGCAGTTTGTGCTGCCGATTTCCGTCCAAGAACTATTTGCGGGCAATCGTCTGGTTACGGGCATGTATGATCTATCTACGGGTGCACGTTTACCGGTTTATAACAGTCGGGATGATTTACTATCCAATGATATGTTTCAGTTGGAGCCATAATCACAATGATAGCTCAACCACGATTAGTCAAAAACGGAATAATTGTTTGTGGCTTGTTAGCTGCCTTTGCGCTGCGAGCGTATACGTTGTTCTATGTGCCTTTAAGCCTGGATGAAATCCTGACTCTCTCCCGGTATGTACCGTTGCCGCTGGGCGAAATCTTTGTCACTCACCATTCCAATAACCAACCATTGGCTTCGGCGCTGGCGCATCTTTTTTCGCCGCAGGCGGATAATCTTTTTTTGATGCGGTGGCCGATGCTTTTGTTGGGGATGTTGGTACTGCCTTTTACGTATAATTTGGGCCGTCGGATTTATAATCAAACGGTGGGGATATTGGCTGTTTTTCTACTGGCTATTATCCCGGTCCATCTGGCTTATTCTGTAGTGGTGCGCGGTTACAGCGGCCTGATACTGCTCGTGACGGTATCGGTGTATTTTGGGGTAAAAGCAATGCAGCAAAACCGGTGGCCTCACTGGGTACTTTTTTTAGTGGTCAATCTGTTGGTTGTATATTTTCATATGTTTGGAGCATTTGCCGCCGGCGTTCAATTAGGATTGGTGGGGCTTTGGTTGCTGTGGCGCTTGAGTATCAGTTGGCGACAAAATAGCCTGCCTGATTTTTTCACACAAAATAAATTACTACTGTTCAGGTTGGGGCTAGTAACGATAATTTTGCTCACGGCTTACCCTCTGCTCATTTATCATAATACTCAAGCCATACTATCTGAGGGGGGGCATCCTGCTGAATTTGAAGCCTGGCGCGACGGCTTATCCTGGCAACCGAT
>RFJF01000735.1 GCA_003695455.1 Chloroflexota bacterium | reverse complement strand
GTCCGGGTTGATGCCCAGCGCCTGCACCACCTCGGCGGACCAGTCTCGCTTTTCCACGTCGAACAGCAGGGTTCCCGCGCCGCCGGCTTTGTCGGTGGCGTACTGGCCGGTCAGTTTGAAGCGGACGTAATCTTTGGGCAGCAGGATTTGCTGAATTTTCGCGTAGATGTCAGGCTCGTTGTTTTTGACCCACAAAATTTTGGGGGCGGTAAAGCCGGTCAGGGCATCGTTGCCGGTGATGCGGATGAGCCGTTCTTTGCCCACTGTCTGCCGGATTTCATCGCACTCCGCGCCGGTGCGCTGGTCGTTCCAGAGCAGGGCCGGGCGCAGCACGTCGCCGTTCGCGTCAAGCAGGGTCAAACCGTGCATTTGCCCGGTCAGGCCGATGGCCTGAATGGCGGCAGGTTCCACGCCGCTGTCAGCCAGCACGGCGCGGATGCTTTTGACCGTGGCCTCCCACCACAGATCGGGCGATTGCTCGCTCCACAGTGGTTTGGGGGTGTCGAACGGGTACTCGGACGAGGCCACCGCCACCGCCTCGCCCCGGTCATCTACCAGCAGGGCTTTGGTGGCGGTGGTGCTTGAATCAATGCCGATAAAATAGTTGGTCATAATTTGCTCCTCGCAAAAAAGGGTAAAGGCGAAAGGATAAAAATAACTTTCCACGGGGCAAATGTGTGAGACCAATGACGAATGGTCCTCTGTGCCCCTGCAACTTTGCTACTTGCAACCTGCCACCTGCCCCCGTTTTCAATCCCGAATCCGGAATCTGGCGTCTGTACTCTGTGTTCTGAACTCTGAAGCTCTACCGCACGCCCATCAGCAGTTCAAACACCAGTTGGTCCAAACGCTCGTAGGGTTGGCCGCGGCGGCCCATCGCCACCCGGTCAAAGCTGTGGGCTTTGAGGGCCTCGGCTTTTTCGGCAGAGAAAGCGCCCTTGAAGCCGTCCATCGAGCCGTCATCGGCGGTGATTTCTGCCAGCAGGGCCTGAATTTCTGCATCGGCGTTGAACTGTTCTGCTTTCTCTTTGAGAATGAGGTAGGTGCGCATGCAGCCGCGGGCAAATGCTTTCACATCTTCCAAATCAGAGGGACGGTAGGCGTGCGCGTCAAAGTGGCGGCTGCCGTTGTAGCCCACATCTTCCAAAAATTTGACCAGATAGAAGGACTGTTTGATGTTTTCCGCGCCAAAGCGGAAGTCCTGGTCGTAGCGGCCAATTTTCTGGTCGTTCAAATCAATATGGAACAGCTTGCCGGCATCCCAGGCCTGGGCCACGGCGTGCATAAAATTGAGGCCGGCCATTGTTTCGTGGGCCACCTCCGGGTTCACGCCGACCATCTCCGGGTGGTCCAGCGTGGCAATAAAGCCGAGCATGGCCCCGGTGGTGGGCAGGTAGATGTCGCCGCGCGGCTCGTTGGGTTTGGCTTCGAGCGCAAATTTGTAGCCGTAGCCCTGCGCAATGTTGTATTCGCACAAAAAGTTGATGGCCTCGCGGAACCATTTGCCCGCATCAAGCGCGCTTTTGCCGGCGTCGGTTTCTGTGCCTTCGCGCCCGCCCCAAAAGACGTAGGTTTTGGCTCCAAATTCTGCGCCCAAATCCATGGCGCGCATGGTTTTTTGCAGGGCGTAGGCCCGCACTTTGGGGTCGTTGCTGGTAAACGCGCCGTCGCGGAAAACCGGGTCGTAAAACAGGTTGGTGGTGGCCATCGGCACCACCACGCCGGTGTCATCAAGGGCCTGCTTGAACTCCCGCTTGATTTTGTCGGCTTCGGCGGGTGTGGCGTCAAT
>RFJF01000076.1 GCA_003695455.1 Chloroflexota bacterium | reverse complement strand
CCATTCCCCCGGACGTGTACCTGTTTGACGCCCCCGGCAGCAGTGTTTTGCCCCGCTACCGCTACCCGCCCAACGTTACCCTGCCTACCGGCCTCACCACCAACCAGTACGGCTGGCGCGGCGCCCCCATTGAAATGCGCAAGCCCGAGCGCACCATTCGCATTGCGGCGCTGGGCGCGTCAACCACGGTGGGCGGCCACTCGCTTAAATCCAGCTACCCTGAATTTTTGCAGCACTGGCTCAATTTGTGGGCGCAGGAGTCCGGCCAAAATGTCCGCTTTGAGGTCATCAACGCCGGGCGCGAGGGGTTGAACTCCAGCGATATTGCCGCGGTTATGCACGATGAAATTGTGCCCATGGATGTGGATTACGTTATCTACTACGAAGGCTCCAACCAGTTTCATCCGGAGCAGGTGGTCACGTTTCCGCCGGAGTACCAAATGGGCAAGCCGCCCGCCGGAGTCATTCCCAATTTTGCCAACGTGGAGTCAGACGACAAAACCCTGCTCGATTATTTGAGCGAATATTCGGCGCTGGCGGCGCGGGCGCGCTCCATTGTGGAGCAGTTTCTCATCACCGGCGAGGAGCCGCCCAAACCGGAGCAAACCTTCTTTTTGGCCGCCGGGCAGGATGAAATGCACCCCAACCGCGCCGCGCTGGACAACGCGCTGGATTTGCGCCGCATTCTCATCCATCTGGACCAAATCAAGGCCGATGCCGACGCCAACGGTGTGCAAATGGTGATGACCACCTTTAACTGGTTTGTGTACGATGGTATGGTGCTGGACCCGCAGCGCAACCGCAATTTGTACGGCTACATTAACCGCGTTTTTTGGCCCATCAGCTACGCCAACATGCGCCGCGCCGCCGATTACCAAAACCGTGTGTTTCGCATGTGGGCCGAACAAAGCCGCGTGCCCATCATTGACGTGGCCGGAGCCATGCCCAAACAGGCCGACCTGTTTGACGACGCGATTCACAACAAATATCTGGGTACGCGCATCCGGGCGTGGACTATTTTTGAGCAGTTGCTGCCGTTGTTGCAGCAAGACATCGAATCCGGCAAACTGCCGCGCCCGGCCCGCTTCAATTACACCCGGCACCCCATCATTAACGATACCGTGATTGTTCACCCGCTGCCCGTTTCCGGGCAGTAGCGGCAGATTTTTCTCCGATTTGCCCCATCGGGCATCAAATCCGTGACTTTTGCCTCTTTGCGTACTGAATGTGTTTAGTGTATGCTATGCATACTCGGGGAAAATATCAGCCCTTGCCGGTCACTGATAAATTCCTCACCAAACTGAGCTTGTGCAGCGCACGTTAAAATCAAGGCACCGATACCAAATTGACTGTCAAAAAGGAGAACACGATGACGGACAGAGAACAACACCAAATGATTCTGGAAAGAACACACGCATCCGGCGCGCAAGAATGGCACTGCCCCACCTGTGACCGGCGCTTTCTCATGCAGTGGGAACCAAAATTCAAACGTGTGATTTTGAATGAAGGCAACGTGCATGCGGCTCACAGCGGCGGCACCGGCGGATTGCAGGTCAGCCCACCGCAGGTTGAGCCAATTCTCACGGCAGATTTGCGCAGCGCCCTTGAAGAAGCCCTGGAAGATATTGATTTTGGCGATTGGGCCGCCGCGGCTTAATTTTTAGTTATTGTTCCCCTCAACTCAATACACTTGCAACACACTGCCCTCAATTCTGGATTTGAAATCCTTGCCGGTGTGAGGCAACCTGAGCGCCACTTCGGCTTCCAGCCGGAAATCTCCGGCCGGCATTTGTACCCCTTTTACCGGAATTGAAAGCCGGCGTTGCAGGGGCGCGCTGCTCCGCTTTTCGCCGACCAGCCGGCGCTGGCCGGTTCCCAGTTGTTTGGCGTAAATAGCGGCGGTGTAATCCAACTGGCTGTTTTCCGGCAGTTTAAAATCAACCAGATCAAGCGTAAGCCACATTTCAAACGGCTGGTTGTGCGGCACGGCGTGACACGGCTGCTCTGTGCCGGAAAGCCGGGCATCCAGTTGCCGTAATTTGACTGTGCCGGCTGCCGGCGGCGCTGATTTGGCCGGTTCTGGTACCGTGGTTTGAGTCTCCGGCGGGTTGGCCGGTTCAGCTTTGATTTTGGGCGGCGCAAATTTTACCCCGGATTGCTCCGCGATGAACGCGGTTAGTTTTTCTCCGTCCCAGCCTGTCCAGCGCCCCGGTTTTTTATTTTTGTTGTTGGTAACGGTTGTTCCTCTGACGCTGTTATCCTTGTTGAGCAAAAGCTCAAGCGTAAAACTGGCGTAATGCTGGCGATTGTTGCCGGCGTCCTTTGCCGGCTTCTCCTGCGAGCCGGAGCCGGCCTGCGCTTTTTCGCGTGCCTGCCCCAAAATGTCTTTGCTCTCAATCTTTTGCGCCGACATCCCCCGCACGCCGGCCAGCTTGGCCGCCAACTCTGGCACCGACAGGGCTGCCAGTTGTTGCATGGTGTGTACGCCGCGCGCGTGCAGTTGCGCTTCGCTTTTGGGGCCAAGCCCCTCGATCAAACTCGCAAACGGAGCGCCATTTTCTCCCATTGATGATTTTTTACCCACAAAAACCCCCTTTCACCATCAATAAAAATGAACCGGCCCGGCCTGCATTTGAACGCTGAACATTGCAGGCCGGGCCAATTGTCAGTTTACAACACGTGGTTTTACGGGCTGGCGGGGCCGGGATTGTAGAACTGCACCAGCGGCTCGTCGTAGAAGCCGGCCATCGGACCGGGCAAACCGTCCGGCGCCACGTAAAGAATGGTAGCAACCATTTTGTATTGGCCAGCCGGCACGGCGCCCGCGCTCACATTAAACCGGACATCATAGTTGGGTGAGCCCGGATTCACAGGTTCGGTGATGCCGCCGACCGGTGAAAGTTCAAATTCGGGGCCTTGACCAATACTTTCCAGGTAGACCTGGATTTTCCACTCACCGTCAATCATCCGCACCAGCGATCCGTTCAACCGCCAGCGCAGGTGCACGTACCAGTCCTGGTCGGTGCGGATAATGGTTACCGGCATAGTGGGGTCGGTTACTTCGTGAATGGTGGCGTGGGTAATGGTTCCGCTTAACAACTGCGGCCCGCCTGATACTTCAAAACGCGATGTCATTTTTTTACCCTCCTCAGATAAAAAATATTGAATATGGATTAACCTGATTTTTGCAACGCGCCACCGCGGATGGGTTGTTGCCTGACGCTGAACCCTTCTCTAGAAAAGGTTGGCTACAGCTTACCACCGGCTATTCAATTTTATTTCAAGGGGGGTTCAATTATGAGGCGACAGAATCTTGAGATTGGCCCCGCCGAATTTGCTGGTACAGGGCCAGCGTGTCCGCCATCGGCGGCACGTCAAGCTCTTGCCGGAGCGCCTCAACACAAAAGTGGAACTGTCGCAGCGCCAGATTTCGCTGGCCCTGCTGTACGTAGCAGCGCATCAGGCGGCGGTGGGCATCCTCACGGCAATTATCGTTTGCCAGAATTTTCTGGCAGAACGAGATGCACATGGCCCACTGCGCCTGCGTAAAATAGTGACGGCTCAACCGTTCAAGAATATCAAGGTAGGCGTGTTTCAGGTTTTCGCGGTGAACCAGCAGCCAGTCAGTGTAAGGGTCTTCGGCCAAAAATTCGCCCTCGTACATACTTTCGGCAGCTTCAAACGCGGCCACCGCCTGCGCCGGATGACCGGCGGCCTCCAGTTTGCGCCCGGTCTGGTATTGTTCCAGAAAGGCCTCGCTGTCAACCCACAACTCCAGCTCCGGGTTAAAGCAGTAGCAACTGTCCTCGCACAAAATGTAATCGCCGCCGGAACCGTTGGTACGCAGCGCCTGCCGCAGGTTGTAAATAGCCTGGTACAGATTTTTCCGTGCCGATTCCGGCCCGACATCCGGCCAGATTAATTCGGTGAGAATTTCATGATGAATGGACTTGCCGCGATTCACCAGCAAGTATTTGAAGATTTCTTTGCATTTGTTGCCGGGCCACTTTTCAACCAACTGCTCGTTGACGTACACCCTGAACACCCCCAGCGTGTACACCGTTACCGAGGCCATTCTTGCGGGGCGGGCCGCCGCCGGAAGGGCCGGGATTGCCGTCATATCAATCACTGGCAAGTCCGGCAGTTGAGGGGATGGAGAGGCAGAAAGGGGCGGCGCGGTTTCGGAAAACCCCAGTATTTTCTGCATCCGCGCCCACAAATTGCGGGTTTCGGCAGAAATGGAGCGTTCTCGCCGGCGTTTCGGTTCTGCCGGCGGCAAGATCATTTCTCCGCCGCCGTGGGACCACTGGTAAACAACCTCAAAAATTGCCTCCAGCGTTTGTCGCAGGTCTCGTTCACGGCGGCGCGCCCGTTCAAAAGCATCCAGATGCCAGCGTGTTTCCGCTTCGTATTGGGCGCAGGCTTCGCAAATTTGGCGGGCAATGTGAAGCAGGTTGGCAAACAGCGCATCTTCAACACGCTCCGGAGACAACCCAACGTGGCGCAGCAGTTGCGATATTTGACGGTATTGTTTGTCTTTTAACAATTTGCTGGCAGCGTGCCAGTGGTCCTGGTTGTCTGCCAGCCATTTTGACATCGGCGTAAGTGCCATTGGTCTTGTACCCCCGCACCATGCCTTGCGATAGTTGCAGGCAGGTGCTTTCAGCCGCAGTGTCAAATCCGGGCAACGTTGTGCCGGATGCCAAAGCAACTGAATATTGAATTGAATCCAGGGGGATATCGAGTTCGCAACACGACAATAAAAATTAATTGTGCAGTTGGAACCACAAATCAGCCCGTTTGCTGGGCCAAAATATAGATTGTGGGTGGGTACGCGTTGTGAAGATTATTTGATTGTGTAGCCCCAAAGAAAATCAATCAGTGATGCCTTCCCCCCAATTTAAGGCAACACCGCAAGATTTCCTTAAAAGTGTTAAACTATCGGCATTTGATATTGTATCACGAAAATTGCCAAAAGACTCACCCTGAATCTTAAATTTTACAGGGCAGTTTAAAATCGGTGGGGAAGCGTACAACGGAAGTTTGAAGGTCAAGCCAGAGGGTTTTTAGGCCGGGAGTTGTGCGAGTCCAGGTAGTTCTGCAAAATTACGGCAGCGGCGGCGGCATCAATGGGGACTTTTTTGTTACCGGCAAGCCGAAGTTTGTCTTGTGCATCAACCGTGGAGTAGCGTTCGTCAAAGAACTCAATGGGGATGCTAATTTCCGGGGCCAGCGCCTCGGCGTAGCGTTGGATGCGACGCGCCTGCGGCCCAATACCGTCCGGCGCGCTGAGCGAGTAGGGCATGCCAATAATCAGCCGCTCAATTTCCAGTTCGGCAATGAGCCGGCGCAGGCGGGCAAAATCCTCTTTTTTGGATTTACGCCGCAGCACGCTGTGCGGCGACGCAAAAATACCGTGGCTGGTGGCAATGCCAATCCGTTTTTCGCCTACATCCAGCGCCATCAGCCGCATCTGCTACCCCTCGTTGGCGGTCACGGTCACCGGCTTGTTAATGGTCACGCTGATGCGCAACGGCGAAAACGGCAGCCGCCCCAACCGTTCGGCCAGCCAGTCTGGCTGCACCTCAATGCCGGGCACAGTAGCCAGTTGGTACTGTTCAGACAACAACTGCTGGGCCTGCCCCACCGGCAGCCATGCCACGCGCTCGGCAATCTGGCGGCCGTCCAGCACGGGTTCGGCCTGGCCGGAAGCAAAAATGCGGAACGTGACCACGCCGTCGGTGATGTCGTAAATTTCGCCGGCTCCAAATTGCAGCCCCTCAATGTTCAGTTCGTAACCGGGCGGCACCTGTGCTTCCAGCGCGGCCAGCGCCAGCCGGTTGGCGTTGTAGCCGCCAATGACGGTGGCCCGCACCACGGCCTGCATCTGGCCGCCAAAGGTGTCTGAAAAATCGCCGGAAAAATCACGGTATTTTTTGTCAAGCACAATCACCTCTACCGATTCCGGCGGCACAAATTCCTGTTCGCCCAGCGAAGCCTCAATCTGCCGCAGCCCCTCTTCCTGAATAATCTGCTGCAAGTAGGCATCCAGCCGGGGTTTGTCATCTTCGGTGATAATTTTGGCCGGGGCCAGCGCGCCGCCCGATGTTGCGCTTTCGTTCACCACCCGCGCCAGCAGGCCAAAGCCCGGTTCTGCAAAGCGGTTGATTTGCCCGGCAGATACGTTGCCGCGTGGGCCGGGTTGTACGGCAATTACCTGGGTAGTGGTGGTGGCGTTTGTGCCGGCAGGGATGGTGGCCGTTTGCACGGTGATGAATTCTACCGGCGTGCCGGCCGAGGTAGCCACGGTGGTAGAAATGGGAATGGTCTGCTCGTCTTCTGTGCGGTTGATAAACACCACCTGCCCGGTGGCCTTTTCAACCGGGGTCAGTTCTGTCTCTACAGTTTCAATTTCGCCGGACATGCTCAATTCAACCTGGGCTTTGCGGGCCGGAAAGGTGAGGTTGGCAAAATCCACCGAATCTACGTTTGGGTCGGCTTTTACGGTTAGTTCGGTATGTACCGGTTGGGCAACCGGCGTAATAGTTACCGAGGCGCGCGGCAGCAGCCCAATGAACCCCACCACCAGCGCAAAAGCCAGCACCACAATCAAAATGAGCATTCCGGCCTGCTGCGCCAGATACTTGAGCCGGCCGGGTTGTTTATCGCCCTCTACCACTACATATTTTTTAGGTTTTACCCGCCGCCGCGTACTTTTTTCTTTTTTGGGGGCCAATGGTTCGGCAACGGGTTCCGGCACCACGGGCGGCAGCGAGTCATCCGGCGCGGCCACAGGGGTTGTTTTTGAAATCCAGCCGGCGCGCCGGGCGCTGCCCTGGCTGCCGAACACCTTCAGTCCGGCTTCTTTGGCGTAATCCCGAATGGTGGGGTTGCCGCTGACAATGGCCACATCTACGGCGCGGCTTTGCACCGTGCGGGCCAGCAGTTTCATATTGACCAGGCTTTTGAGCGCGGCATTTTTGCGCGGTACCAGCAGCAGCAGACGCGGGCGTTTGGCGCTGCCGGTCTGCTGCACAGCCTGGCGGGTGAGCGTGGGCAGCACAAAATCTATTCGGCTCCGAATAGAGGTGATGTCATCATTTGGGTCAAGGTTTAAAATTTGTTCCATTCAATTACTCAATTACCATTCAGGCAGCCCAACCGTCAGGCTGAGCGCCAATCCCATCAGCTTGTAATCCATTGAGTCTGTCAGGTCTTTGATGGCCGGCAATGATTTTGCCCCCAACGCCGAAATTTCCGGCGCGGCGCTGAACGGCGTTGGGTCTATTTTGAGATACCGTTCCAGACCGGGCAGTTTACTGCCGCCGCCGGTCAGGTAGATTCTGCGGGGCAGCGGCCCGTTGGGCACGCGGCGCAGCACTTCGATGACGGCCCGGTACCAGCGCGAGAGTGCCGCATCCAGTTTGGCCGCAATGTTTTCAGCACGATCAGCGGCCAGGCTGCCGGTTCCGTAGGCGTGTTTGAGCGTGCGCGCCGCCTTGGCAGACAGGTTTGTGGCCTGCGCCAATGATTGGGTAAAAAAGTGACCGCCGAACGGAATCCAGTCGGCGGCAACCAGGGCATCCTGTTTGATGACACATACATCGGTGCCGGACAGGCCAATATCCAGAATGATGGCCTCGCTGTGGGGTGCTACCGAGGCCAGCGCGTGCGGCGAGGCCACCACATTGGCAATGGACAGGTTTGCCGCATCGGCCAGCACTTCTAACCCGCGCAGCGCGCTGGCCTGCGCGGCCACCCCAAACACCGAGTGGGTAATTTTACGCCCGGTCAACCCCACAACCCCCATCGTCAAGCGGTCATCCAGCAGGGTTCCGGCGTCGGTGACGGCCAGCGGCTGCCACTGACCGCCCTCAAACACGGCCTCGGCCAGCCCCGGCGGGACCAGTTTTTCGGCCCGCAGCCGGACGGTGTTCATTTCTTTGGCAGAGATGGGCGTGGACGGTTTGGGGCGTTTGTGCTCAACCGTGAACAGCTTGCCAACAATTGCCCGGCCGGCCACGGCAAACACTGCATCATCCGGCACAACTTTTTGGCCAATGTACTGCTCGGTGCTGTCTTCTGCGGCGGTCAGCGCCTGATTAACGGCGGGTGCTGCGGCTTCGGCCTCAATGCGGCCGCCGGTGATATCGTGGTTGCCGGTTTTGGCCAGCCCGTAGCCCACCACCTGCGGCTCGGCATGGCCCGGCAAAACCAGCACTACCGCTGCTTTGACCGTATCCCGGCCTACATCTACCAGGCTGTACGCCGTGGGGGTTTGTTGCTTTTTTGGTTGAAGCCGGTGCAGAAATTTCATTCAATTTACAATTTTACCAATGAACAAAAAATGAGCAATGAAAAATTTTGCTGCCCGTCAACTTACCGCACTTTCTACCAGCGAGTCAACAACAGCCAGCGCATCTTCCAGTTTAGAGGCGTCTTTGCCGCCGGCTTCGGCCATGGTGGGTTTGCCGCCGCCGCCGCCGCCCACCCGTTGGGCCACGGCTTTTACAAGTTTGCCGGCGTGCAGCCCTTTGCCGGTCAGGTCTTGGGTGACGGTGGCAATAATTCGGGGGCGGCCGTCAATAACTGTGCCCAGCACTACCACCGCCGAACCGAGCCGGTCGCGGAACCAGTCGCTCATTTCGCGCAACATTGAGACATCGCCGGCGTCTACCTTGAGCGCTACCACGTTGACGCCGTTTACGGTGTGGGCCTGCGCCAGCAGGCTTTCAAAATCGGCACGGGCAAGTTTGCGTTCCAGTTCCTTGATTTTCTTTTCGGTGTCTTGCAATTGCGATGCCAGCGCCATGGTGCGGCGGTACACATCTTCCGGCTGCACGTTCAAAAAGGCGGCCAGTTGTTCCAGCGTGAGCAGCCGGTTTTGGATGAGCCGGGCCGCCCCGTCTCCGGTTACAGCCTCGATGCGGCGCACGCCGGCGGCGGCGCTTTCTTCATTGGTAATGTGCAGTGCGCCAATTTGCGCGGTTCGCTGCACGTGGGTGCCGCCGCACAGTTCGCGGCTGTAGGTGGCGGTGTCGCTGCCAATCTGAACCACCCGCACCACATCGCCGTATTTTTCGCCAAACAGGGCCATAATTTCACCGGAAGCAATGGCCTGTTTCAATTCATCGTACCGTTTCTGGCTGTCAGACACCGGGTAATCGGCCAGAATGGCCTGGTTGACGGCGGCTTCAATCTCGGTCAATTCGCTTTGCGATACCATTTGCGGGTGGCTAAAATCGAAGCGGAGGCGGTCCGGGGCCACCAGCGAACCGGCCTGCGCTACGTGGCTGCCCAGCGTGCGGCGCAGTTCGCGGTGCAAAATGTGGGTGGCGGTGTGGTTGCGCATAATATTCCAGCGGCGTTGGTAATCAACTCTGGCCCAGGCGTTGTCGCCCACGTTCAGCGTGCCGGCGGTAATCAGCCCCCGGTGAACCACCAGTCCGTTGACCGGGCGGGTTACCTGTTCCACTTCCATTTCCCATGCCGGCGGCGCGCTGTTAGACACAATGTGGCCGGTGTCTCCCACCTGCCCGCCGGATTCCACGTAAAATGACGTGGCCGACAAAACCATCTCCACGGTTTGGCCTTCGCCGGCGCTGGGCACAGAGTGGCCGTCGCGCACAATGGCTACTACCTGCGCCTGCATATCTGTGCCGGCGTAGGGGTTGTAATTTACGCCGCCGGCGGGCAGTGCGCCGCTGCTTTTGAGCGCGTCAAACAGGTCGGCGTAAATTTGCAGCTCATCCACGGCAATCTCGCCAATTTTGCTGCCACCCGATACACGGGAATGTTCCTCGGCGGCCTTCAAGAAGCCTTTTTCATCAATGGTAAAGCCGTACTCCTCTTCGGCAATGACGCGGGTGAGGTCTTTGGGAAAACCGTAGGTGGCGTGCAGTTTGAACACTTCATCGCCGGGGATGCGGGTTTGGCCTTGTTTTTTCAATTTTGCCACCAGGTTAGCCATCAAATCAAGCCCGTGGGTAAAGGTGCGTAGAAAACGCTCTTCTTCCTGGGTAATGACGTTCAGAATAAACTGGCGGCGGGCTTTCAATTCAATGTAGTGGTCGCCCATTTCATCAATGACTTTGTTGGCTACAGAGGCCAGAAACGGGCCGTCAAAGCCGGCAATGCGCCCGTACCGGGCGGCGCGCCGTAAAATAAGGCGCAACACCGAGGCGCGGCCTTCGTTGCCGGGCATCACGCCATCGCCAATCATAAAGGTGATGGCCCGGCCGTGGTCAGCAATCACGCGGTAGGCTACCAGGTTTTCCTGCATTTGGGCATCTGTGTGGCCCAACATTTGTTGCACGTGCGCCATAATGGGGGTAAACAGGTCAGTTTCGTAATTGGCGCGCTTGTTTTGAATGACCGACACAATGCGTTCAAGCCCCATGCCGGTATCTACGCCGGGTTTGGGCAGGGGGGTGCGGCTGCCATCGGGGGCCTGGTTGAACTGCATAAAAACCAGGTTCCAGATTTCAAGCCAGCGTTCGCAGCCGTTGTCAATCAGCACCGAGCAGTTGGGGTCGCCGCAGGTGCAGGCGTCTTCACCCCAATCGTAGTGCACTTCCGAGGTGGGGCCGCAGGGGCCAACATCGGCCATTTGCCAAAAGTTTGTGGCATCGCCCATACGGTACACAATGGCCGGGTCAATATTCATCTCTTTGGTCCAAATATCAAACGCTTCGTCGTCATTGGTGTGTACCGTGTAGCGCAAACGAGCCGGGTCAAGGCCGTAAACGTCAACCAGACATTCGTAGGCAAAGCGGATGGCGTCTCGCTTGAAATAATCGCCCAGCGAAAAGTTGCCCAGCATTTCAAAAAAGGTGTGGTGCCGCGGCGAGGGGCCAACGTTTTCCAGATCGTTGTGTTTGCCGGATACCCGCATGCATTTTTGGGCGGTGGTGGCCCGGTTGTACTCCCGCTTTTCAAGCCCCAGAAAGGCGTCTTTGAATTGAACCATGCCGGCGTTTACAAAAAGCAGGGTGGGGTCGTCGGCCGGAACCAGAGAAGAACTGGGCACAATGGTGTGTCCGTT
>RFJF01000734.1 GCA_003695455.1 Chloroflexota bacterium | reverse complement strand
TTGCCGAGGCGATGGACTTGCCCAAAGCATTTGGGGCGCTGGTGGTCGAAGTGATTTCCGGCAGCCCGGCCGATAAAGCCGGTCTGCGCAGCGGTACCCGAGAAGTGGTTTTTGATAACGGATTAGACACCGTGGTGGGCGGCGATGTAATTATTGCCATTGATGATGAAGAAATCCGTGAATTTGATGACCTTATCTCGTTTCTCAGCCGCCGCGGCGAGGTTGGTAAGCAAGTGAACCTGACAATTATCCGCAATGGCAAGGAGCAGCAGATAAAACTGGTGCTTGGCCCCCGCCCGGAAGCCGACGACATTCAATAACCGGTCAGGATTCAGGATGAAAACGAAAAGCCCGGCAGAATTTTTCAATCTGCCGGGCTTATTTTTTGAAAATTGGTGGGAGATCGGCGGTCAATCAATCGGTTTGTTCATTGCTGCCGGTGTGCGGTACTACGTGATGCCGCCGGCAGCGGGCTTCGTACACCTCGCTGGCGCCCACCATAATGACCGGGTCATCGTAATTGGCCGGGCGGCCGTCAATCAGGCGCTGGGTTCGGCTGGCAGGCGCGCCGCAGACCATGCAGATGGCCTGCAACTTGTCTACTACTTCGGCCTGCGCCATAAGCAGGGGCATGGGGCCAAACGGCTCTCCCCGGAAATCCATATCCAGCCCGGCCAGAATCACGCGCAAGCCCCGGTTAGCCAGCGATTCGCACAGTTCGGCCACATCCCAGCCAAAAAACTGAACTTCATCAATAGCTACCACGTCGGTGTCGTCGGCAATCAGGGCCTCAATTTCACCGGCGCTGGAAACTACAGTGGCCTCAAAGTGCTGGCCGCTGTGCGAACTGACCTTTTTGGCCTCGTAGCGATCATCCAGCAGGGGTTTAAAGACCTGCACGGTTTGTTTGGCAATTTCTGCGCGCACCAGCCGGCGGATTAATTCCTCGCTTTTGCCGCTGAACATACTGCCGCAAATGAGTTCAATCCAGCCGCCGTCATAACGGTGATACATGGGCAAAATCCTCCAAAAAAAAGGGGCAGACCCTTAAGTCTGCCCCTGTGCTGCCTGAAAAACGTACGCTAAAGCGGCGGGTTACGCTTTGGCAAAGAAGGCGCTGCGTGCAGCCTCAAGTTTGGTTTCAACTTCTTCGTAGGCTTTTTCGCCAAAGCCGGTAAAGCCCATCAGGGTGGCTTTATCGTTGGCAACCAGTTTAGCCAGATCGCCAACGGTGACAATGTTGTTGTCGCTTAAAATCTGGAAGACGCGGTCATCCAGTTGCAACGCAATGAGCTGTTGTCTGAGAAAACGCTGTTCTGTCTTTTTAAGGGCGGCGGCTTTCCGTTTTTTGGCGTCTTCCTGATGGCTGCCGTAGCGGCTGAGCCGTTTCATAAAGCGATCAACCTGCCCGGCGGTGTCAACAATGCGTTGTTCACCCGTGTAAAACGGATGGCATTGCGAACATACGTCGGTGCGCAGAGATTCTGACGTTGAGCCGGTGGTCCAAGTGTTTCCGCAGGAACAGACCACGGTGGCTTCCGGATAATATTTGGGGTGAATTCCTTGTTTCATGCTTAATTTGTCCTTTTCTGCTAACCCGCAGCATCAGACATGAGCGCCCTAGTTACCTTCGGGGTAAACGCTCACCTGTTTTTTTGTGCGGGTAACATGTTCATATTTTACAAATCCGTCAATTGTAGCAAACAGGGTGTAATCTTTACCCATGCCTACGTTGTGACCGGGATGAAATTTGGTTCCGCGCTGCCGAACCAGAATGTTGCCGGCGCGTACGGCTTCGCCGCCAAATTTTTTAACGCCCATGCGTTGGCTGTTGCTGTCTCGCCCGTTTTTACTGGAACCGCCACCTTTTTTGTGTGCCATTGTCTGTCTCCCCTCGCTTACGCTGAAATCTGGTCAATACGCACAGCTGTGTAATCCTGCCGATGACCTTGTTTCTTGTGATAGTTTTTCTTGTGCTTGTAAACGATGATTTTTTTGCCGCGCCCGTGCCCGGTTACCGTTCCTGAAACGGTCACGCCGTCAACAGTGGGTTTGCCAACTTTGACACCGTCCTCGCCGGCCACCATCAAGACGCGGTCAAATTCAACATTCTTACCTGCTTCAACCGCCAGCTTTTCAACTCGAATTTCATCGCCTTCAGCTACGCGATACTGTTTACCGCCACTTTCAATTACCGCATACATCCTGTTATCTCCACAAATTTAATTTGTTATTTGCTCAAACAAAAAACGAGTGCAACCGGCCGAGCGCGGTGGCACAAAAGGTGATTATATTCGGCCCCGGTGAATTGTCAAAAAACCGGCCCCGGAATGGGCGTTTTTACGCCAGCCAGCGAGCCACAATGGTTTGGCCGCCGTACACTTTCTGGCCGGTGTGAACCAACAGTTCGGTGTTGGCCGGCAAAAACAGGTCAACCCGGCTGCCAAATTTAATCAACCCCAACCGTTGGCCGGTAGCCAGCGTGTCATCAACGGCGGGCCAGCAAACAATGCGCCGGGCCAGAATACCCACAATTTGCTTGACGCCCAGCGGCCCGTGCGGAGTATCCAATCCCACAAAATTTGATTCATTGGTGTGGGTGTCCTTTAAAAAGGCCGGGGCAAATTCGCCGGATTCGTAGCGCAAAAATTTCACCGTGCCTGCGTACGGCGCGCGCTGCACGTGCACATCAAGCAGGCTCAAAAAAATGCTCACCCGCTGCACCGGGCCGTTAAAAAAATGCGGTTCGTGTACGTGGTCAATGTGCGTCACCACGCCGTCAGCCGGAGAAAGAATCCACTCGCGGCCGGTGGAGGGGGGGAATCGCTCCGGGTCCCGGAAAAAATAAAAAACACCACCCAACAGCCCTGCCGACGCCAACGCCAGCCCGCGCCGGCGGGCCAATCCGGCCAGCAGGCTGGTTCCGGCCAACCCCAACACAATGGGTTTTACTTCGCGCCATGCGGCGCGTACTCCACTTGCAATCATATTTTTTGCTCGGCACGTCTCAAACGTTTGTAGGTTGATTTGAAAATCAGCAAAAACGGGCCGGTCAGCGCGTACAGCAAAAACAGGCTGAACGGCACGGCAGTCCAGCCGGCAACCAGCCAGCAGAGGGCCGCCAGCACTACCATTGCGCCCCAAAACAGCGGCGGCAGCGAAAGGACGCGCGTGCTTTTGGGGTACGGAAAGGGGCTGATTAACAGGTAACTCACAGAGATAACGGCCACCGTCCACCAGATGTTGATGACCCAGTGCTGCCAGAAACTGGCCGTAATCAGCAGGGCGCTGCCCATGGGGATGGGCAATCCCTTGAAATAGCCGCCCCGGTCCGACGGGCGGGTGTTGAATCGCGCCAGCCGGTACGCGCCGGCCACCACAAACGCCAGCGAGGTCAGAATTGCCACCCGCTGGTCTACCCCCACCAGCAGCAGCAGGTGGTAGATGAGCATGGTAGGGGCCACCCCAAAGGTAATTACATCGGCCAGTGAATCCAGCTCTTTGCCAATATCGCTGATGGCGTTGAGCCGCACGGCAAGCTGCCCGTCCAGCACGTCAAGAATGGTGCCCAAAATAATCAGCAGGGCAGCCAGCAGAAAGCGGTTATCGGCCAGCACCATAATAGCCAGAACCCCGCAAATCAGCGAACTGAACGTGGCGATGCTGGGCAAAACAAGCGTCAGTTTTCTTGGCAATACAACCTCCTTTTCAATGACCATTGACGAATGACCAATTATCAATTCGTCATTCGTCATTGATAATTGGTCATTCGCTATTGCTTTTGCCAGTAGTACACCCACGTGGGCGGCACGTTGCGCAGCACGGCGCGCCGGTCAATCTGGTAGCGGCCGGCAAACGATTGGATAATGGCCTGATTGGCGTCCATGTGCGCCCGTACCTGCGGGCCGCCAAACAGGTATTTGAAGCGGCCGATGAAAATATATTTCACATAACTGAACACGCCGCCGGGTTTGAGCCGGGCCATCATCAGCGACAGGATTTCTTGCACCAGCGGCGGCGGAAAGTTGGTCAGCGGCAGGCTGAATACAATAAAATCATACTGGCCCGAGGCCACACTGCGCACATCGGCGTTAATCAGGTTGATGGTGACGCCGGGCCGGGGCAGAAAATCCACGTCGGTGTGCAGGCGGTGGCGTAAATACGAAACCAGCCCGGTGTTCAACTCTACCGCGTCCAGCGAATCGCCGGGTTCCAGCAGGGGGATGATTTCCCGGGTAAATGAGCCGGTTCCGGCGCCGGCTTCCAGCACGCGCACCGGCCCCTGTTTGCGGGCCAGGTAGGCCACGCCGGCCTGCCCCAAATAGCGAGAACTGGGCATCACCGCGCCCATGTGGAAAAAATCGCGCTGAAACTGGCGGAAGAAAAGCGGAACGGATGCGTTCATAAAAATTAACCTTTGGGGATAAGTGAAAAACCGGCGGCGGCAAAATTTGGGTCAAAGGCAAAGGCGTGGGTCACGCCGCGTTCGCGCATGACCACAAAACTGACGGCAT